>JADGQH010000337.1 GCA_017881985.1 Chloroflexota bacterium
GCCGCCGGTGCGCGACGTCGGAGCGCGAGGTACGCGTGAGCATCCTCCAGAAGGCGAAGGTGAAGGCGTCCGAGGTCGCGCGAGAGGCTGCGGACGCGTCGACCCGCGCCGCCGGCGCCGTCTCCGCGAAGGCCCACGATCCGGAGACGCAGGAGAAGCTCAAGAGCGGGCTGGCCACGGCTGGCAGGACCGCCGCCGACGCCTCGACCCGCGCCGCGGACGCATCAGCCAAGGCCGCCAGCGCGGCCGTCGCGAAGGTGCAGGACCCCGCAACGCAGGCGCGGGTGAAAGGCGGTCTGGCGTCGGCCGGCCGCGGCGCCCGGACGATGGTCGAGCGGATCGATCCGGGGATCCTGGCCGAGGTCGTCATCAAGGCGACGGCCCTCCAGGAGCGGGCGAACGCGCGGCTCCGGGCCAAGGGTTCGATCTACCGGATCGGCGAGATCCAGGTGACCGCCTCGCTGCCCCCGGGCATCTCGTTCTCGATCGAACGGATCGGCGATTTCGGCCACGAGGGCGCGGACCACGGCGTCACGGCCGGCGACTCCCTGCACAGCTCGACCGAGCTGCTGGCTGAGGAACATGCCGCGGCCGCCGACGCGATCGTCTCCCTCGATACCCACGAGCAGGCCAGCATCGTCGAGGGGATCGCCGCAGCCGAGGCGTCCATGAACGCCGCGGTCGAGGTCCTCGAAGACACGTCCGCGGCCGCGCTATCGGCTCCCGCCGAATCGCCGACGCGCTGAGGCCGCTGGAGCGCCCTCGTCCCGGCGCGCCACCCTGACGGGGCCGCTCGCCAGCGCCTCTGCCGTGCGTCGCAACGCTCGGATCGCGGGCGCTCTCGGTCGGTCGGCCCGCCGACATGACGTCCGGTCATGACGATGGAGGTTCCCCGCTGCACACTTGCTCCACGCGGGTCACAGAACCCGGGCTATCGCCTACCCGGCGAAGGTTTCGGTGCCATGCTCGACATCCGGCTCGTCGATGCTCGGGCGGCCCACGCTGGGGCCGACGCGGACGCGCGCGCCCTCGCGGCGGCGGCCACTCCGCTCTTCCGCAACCGCGACTTCCTGCGCCTGTGGTTCGTCGCCGCCGCGACCCAGGTGGGCGGCCACATGGCGCTCTACGCGATGACGATCCTCGTCTTCTCCACGACCCGGTCGAACACCGCGGTGAGCGCGCTCCTGATGACCTACATGCTGCCCCAGGTGCTCCTGTCGCCGTTCGCGGGCGTGATCATCGACCGGGTGGACCTTCGCTGGGCAATGATCGCTCCCAATGCCGTGCGAGCCGCCCTGATGGTCGGGCTCGCCCTGGCGGGCGTCAGCGTCCCGATCCTGTTGCTCCTCAACGTCGGGATCAGCCTCACGAGCGTCGTGCTCATGCCGGCCGAGGGATCGATGGTTCCGCGGGTTGTCCCGGCCGACCAGCTCGAGACCGCGCTGGGCATCTTCAACCTGACCTTCCAGGCGTCGTTCGCGGTCGGGTTCGCCTTTGCGGGGCCGCTTCTCGTCGTGGTCTTCGGGCCATCAGCCGTCCTGGGGGTCGTTGCCGCCTTCTACGTTGCCGCGACAGTCGTGTGCATCGGCCTGCCGCCCGCTCCGCCCGAGGTGAGACCCGAGGATCATCTGCGGCGTTCCGATGCGATCCAGCCCGTTCGCGAGCTTCTCGACGGATTTCGCGCGATCCGCGCAAACCTCGAGATCGAGCGGCCGATCGTCGTGCAGGCGGCAGCGGCGGCTGGGGCCGGCGTCCTCGGCGTGCTCGGTCCGGCGCTGGCGATCTCGATCGGCCTCGAGCCCGCCCAGTTTGCCGTTGTCATCCTTCCCCTTGGCGCCGGAGTCGTCATCGGCATCCTGGGATTGCGCCGGCTGCGGCGCACCTCGCACCGACGCGTCGCGGAGCTCAGCCTCATGGCGTTCGGCGCGCTTGCCATCTCGCTGGCTCTCACGGCTGCCATCGGAAGCCTGCCTGGCGGCTTCGCCACCTCGGTCCTGCCGTTCGTGATCGGCGCCGCATTCGCTGCCGGCGCCGCCTACGGGATGACCGCGGTGTCGGCGCAGACGTCGCTCCTCGAGGCGATGCCGTCCGACGTTCGCGGTCGCGTCTTCGGCGTCCTCGCCTCGATCGTGAGTGCCGTCGCCCTGTTGACCTCCGTGGTCGCCGGCCCCGTGGCCGACCACCTCTCGGCGCCAGTCGTCGTCGCCGTGGTGGGCCTTGCGATCGTGGCGGTCGCGACCGGGCTGACTCGCAGCCCCGGCCCGCGCACGACCGTGCACGCGTCGGCCTTGTGACCTGGCTCCAGACGAGACGGCCCTCGCCCGGCGTGTGCGAGCCCGGGAGGCCCAATCCGCGTTCGAGACGAGAGGATCGGGACCCCCGACGAGCTCAGCGCGCCTCGAAGGAGCGCTTCGAGAGCCCGTAGAAGTAGCCCTCGATGGTGAAGTCCGGCGAGTCGTCGGGCTTCGCGACCGCGCCGAGCGTCACGAAGATCGGCGCGAAATGCTCGACGGTTGGATGGGCGTACGGCATCCCGGGCGCCTTCTCCCGGAACGCGAAGAGCGTGTCGAGGTCGCCACGGTTCAGCGCCTCGGTCGCCCACTGGTCGAAGTCGATCGACCACTGCGGGGCGCCCGGCTTGCCCAGGAAGTAGTCGTGGACGAACGGCAGCCCGTGGGTCAGGAACCCGCTGCCGACGATCAGGACGCCCTCGTCTCGCAGCGGCGCCAGGCGCCGGCCCACCTCGAAGAGGTGCCGGGGATCCAGGTCCGGCATCGACATCTGGAGGACCGGGATCTGCGCGTCCGGGTACATCGCCTTCAGGGGCACCCACGCGCCATGATCGAGCCCGCGCGTCTCGCGATCGAGGACGGGCTCGGTCGCCGGCATCAGCGCCTTCACCCGCGCCGCGAGGTCCGGCGCCCCGGGCGCGTCGTAGGTCATCCGGTAGTAGTGCTCCGGGAAGCCGTAGAAGTCGTAGACCAGCGGCACGCGCCCCGT
>JADGQH010000110.1 GCA_017881985.1 Chloroflexota bacterium
CGAGACCGCGCTCGCCTTCCTGGCCGACCACCCGTCGATCGTGCGGCACACCACTCCGGACGGGTCGTGGTTCCGCTACTGGAACGCGGCCGAGCGGACGTGGCGCGAGGTGCACTTCGAGGACGCCGCCTCGATGGGCGCGAAGTTCCGGCTCGCGATCGCTCGGGGGCTCGCCGGGGTCGGCTTGTGGACGCTCGACTCCGACGCGCGGGGGCTCCTGGCAGGCTCGGTCCGGTCGACGTTCGTGACGCCGGTCCGCCGGCTGGCGGTCGTCTCCTCCGTGGCACGTGTCCGGGCGCCGGGCGGGAGCGTGGTGGTGGACACGGCCGTGTTCCTTCGCAACACGGGCCGCATCCCCGAGCGCGGCGTCCTGGCCTGGCGGATCGTCGATGCCGCGGGGCGAACGGTCCAGGCGGTGCGACAACTTGTCAATGTCCCTGTCGGTGCCCGCGTCCGCATCGCCACGGGAATCGGGATCGGCGCGGCGTGGGCGCGTCGCGCGGGCACCTACTCGATGCTCGTCCGACTGGACACGCGTGGTCGCCGATGGACGGGGCCGGCAGTCCGGTTCCTGCAGCCGTTCTGAGGTCGACGCGGATCGACGTTGACGCGTGACCACAATCGCGCGAGGCGTTGCGCGTGGCTTCGCTGCACCAGGTTCGCAGGGCGCCCGTCGATCTGCCCGAAACACCCCTTCCCGTCGTCGCGTGCGGCCGGTTAGACTCTCGCCCGCGGCCCATGCAGGCAGCGCACGAGGGGGAGGACGAAACAGGTGGCCGGTCTCGGCGCGGGCGGGGCAGCGGGCGGCGGCGGGCCGCTCGCGGGTCTCGCCGCGGCTGTCGCCACCAACGGCCTGCTTGCCATTGCGGCCGGGCTGATCGTCGGAGTGATCGGGACCGGCACGCTCCTCGCGACCGGTGCGGTCCATGTCGGCGGCGGAAACGCGGCCCCGGCCGCAGCGCCGGTCGGGCTCCAGGTCGTCGCCTGTCCGGATGCCGGGCCGGTGATCGGCTCCATCCCGCGCGGCGAGAAGGTTCTCGTCACGGGTCGGAGCGCCGACGGCACATGGCTCCAGGTCTTCTACCCGGGACCCGCATTCGATCGCGCGTGGACGAAGGCCGGACCGCTCCAGCTGGAGGCCGACGCGAACACCCTGCCCGTCGCCTCGTGCGAGGCGCCGGCGACTCCGACGCCGCGGCCAACTCCGGCAGCATCCACGGCTGTCGTGGAATCGCCGGCGGTGAGCCCTTCGCCCGAGCCGTCGCCCTCGCCTGCCGTATCGCAGGCGCCGAGCCCGAGCCCAAGCCCGGCCGCGTCGCCGAGCCCCAGCGCGTCCCCGATCCCATCCCCGTCGCCGACTCCCAAGCCAACCCCGAATGCGCCGCCCGTGATTGCTGCGCTCACCGCCTCGACGACGACGCTGAGCTTCGACCAGGGCGCCTACTGCCCAACCGCACCGAAGACCGTCACGTTCACGGTGAAGGCGTCCGACGCCGGTGGGATTGCGACTGCGACGCTGTATTGGAAGAAGCCGGGTGCGGCGTCATACACGCCGGCCCCCATGTCGCTGGCAAGCGGATCCGCCCAGAAGGGGACATGGACGGCGACGCTCGACACGACCGCCAACGGGATCACGAGCGAGGGCACCCTGGCGTACTACGCGATCGCGCTCGACGCGAGCGGCGCGAAGGCGAAGAGCCCCGCCACGAGCGCGCTCGCAATTCCTGTGAGCATCTGCGTGAATACGGGCCCGACGTTCACGAACGGCCCGTCAGCGGGGGATTCCACGCTTTACGCCGATCCGCTTCAGGTGGGTTGCGGCAGCCCGATCGGGACCGAGATTCGCGCCACGATCACCGACATCGATGGGGTCGCATCGGCGAAGCTCATCTTCACCGACCAGTCGGGCGCGACGACCACCCGGGCCATGCAGGGCTTCGCCGGGAACCTGTGGACTTCGTTCATCAACGCGAACGACGACGGGACGCAGTCTGGGGGCGCCTTCACGTTCCAGGTGGTCGCCGTCGACACGAAGGGCGCGACCACGACGTCCGATTCGCAATCGATCCGGGTCGTCCGGTGCGATACCGAGGCGACGTTCGACTTCGGAGCGGCCACGGCGACCGTCTACAACGCGCCGCCCTGCACGCCGACGAGCGTCACGATCCCGGTCTTCGCCTCCGATCGCGACAATGGCGGCCGCGACAGCAGCCGGCTCCAGGTCGTGGTGTCCTGGCAGGCAACGAACCTCCGGACCGGCCGGGCAATCAGCGGCGATGCCCAGGCGGTCTTCCAGAAGGGCAATTCCTTCCTCGCGTCGTTCCCCGTCACCGCGGACTGGCAGGCGACGCTCTACACGCTCACCTACTTCGCGACCAGCACCGACATCTTCGGAGGCACGTCGAAGAGCTTCACGGGGAAGACCCAGATCAGCGTCAACGGCTGCCAGCCCCTGGGTTGATGTGATGGCCCTTCCCCTCGGCATCCTGATCCGCTTCATCCTCGCCGCCGTGATCGGCGCGGGCGGGGCTTTCGGCGTGGCCGCGATCACGGCTCCGCCGGCGTCGAGCGCGATCCCCGGGCCGGCCTCGTCATACCAGCTGACGGCGGAGACCGGAGACCAGCCCGCCGCGATGTTCGGCATCACGGCCGTCCCTGAGCAGACGCCGGTCAAGCTCGCCGCGCTGCCCGACGGCCAGACGCTCCAGCTCGTCGCGTTCGCGGAGCCGGGCGCCGCCCCGGTGAGCGGCGATCCCGCCTACCGGCCGGCGTGGCTGGCAGCGGCCGGGTTCCCGCGCGTCGTGCCGATCTCCCAGTTCGACGGTGGGCCATTGCAGTCCTCGAACTGCACGATGGCGGCCGGCGCCATGCTCGCCCGGCTCGGCTATGGGATCGTCACCACCGGCTCGCAGCTGCGCGCGCTCCAGCCCGACCAGGAGGGCGGGACGTCCCTGTCCGACCTCGCAGTCTCGATCGGGCGCTACGGCGTCTCGTTCAGCGAGGCGGCCATCACGCCGCTTCAGCTGCGCGCGCTGCTCTACGCGGGCGCCGGCGCCGTGGTCCAGGGCACGTACGGCGACGTGCCGGTCGACCTGCGGCTCCAGAAGGACTTCACGGCCGGCCACGCCATCTACCTCGACGGATTCCGGCCCGCGTCCGCCGACGGCCCCGCCGCGTACTACGTCGTCGACCCGCTCGGGCCGGTCTGGACAGGCTACCGCGGCGGCTGGTGGCCGGCGGACGTCGTCGAGGCCTTCGCGACCGCGTTCGGCGGCGGCTCGATCAACACTGCCTGGGCCTTCCCGGGGGGCAAGACGCCCACGACATACCCGGTCCTGCCGCCGGCGGCGTATCCGTCGCCGACCCCGGTGGGGCCGCCACCCAGCCTCGAGCCGGGCGTGACCCCGTCGCCGTCCCCGTCGGCGACCGCCGAAGCTCCCTCGCCGTCGCCGACCGCCGTGCCGCCGTCGCCGTCGCCGGGCGCACCGTCGCCATCGCCGAGCCCGCTGGTGCTCCCGACCACGAACCCGACGGTCTCGTTCCCGCCGAGCGGCCCGGTCCTGCCAACCCTGCCGCCGGACATCTGGAACTTTGGCGGGCTCCAGGTGGAAACGCCCCAGACGATCATCAGCGTCCTGCTGGCTGCCTGCGCGACGGCGCCCGCTCCGAGCTGGTGCCCAAACGGCATCATCGGGGTCTTCCCGCCGACGGCGACGCCGCCGCCGACGCTGCCGCCGTTCCAGACGAACTTCAACGTGGACCTGCTCTACGCGAACGCGATCTCACCGGGCCTCATGCAGGTGATCTTCACGGCGCCGAGCGGTTCGACGCCCGCGCTCCAGTTCTGGGACTCGAGCTCGCCGACCGGGAAGCTCAGCCTCGCGCCATCGGTCGAGCCGGCCCTCCTCAACGGGAAGCTGGTCCAGGTGGCGCAGTTCCCGATCGCGCAGGGCGGCACGTATGACTTCATCGCCTCGGCCGCCGGCACCGGCGTGAAGGCGCTGAGCCTGGTGGGCACGATCGGGCAGTAGCGGCACACGGCGTCGCGGCCGTGGCCGCGGCTGCACTCGAAGCCGCGGCCGCACACCAGGTCGGGACCGCGCCCAAGCCGTCCGGGATCACCCCCGCGCGACGCCGCGCCTCCGCTCGAGCATGCCTTTCCCGCCGTCGACCAGCGAATACACGACCGGCACGACGATCAGGGTCAGGAATGTCGAGGAGAAGAGCCCGCCGATCACGACCGTGCCGAGCTCTGCGGCGATGATCGAGCCCTGGTTGAAGCCCGCCGCGAGCGGGATCAGGGCCAGGATCGTGGCGATCGCCGTCATGAGGATCGGCCGCACGCGGGTCTTGCCGCCCTCGATGAGCGCGTCGTTCGTGGACAGCCCGCTTCGACGCAATCGCTCCACGAGATCGAGCATGACGATCGCGTTCGTGACCACGATCCCGATCAGCATGAGGATGCCGATCAGGGCGCTCACGCCGATCGCCCGGCCCGTCAGGAGCAGCGCGGGGAAGACCCCGATCGCCGCGAGCGGGAGGCTGAACATGATCACGAACGGCGTGATGAGGCTGTTGAACGCCAGGACCATCATCACGTAGACGAGCAGGACGGCGATCGCCATCGAGTTGAAGAGCCCGCCGAACGCCTGGCCCTGCTGCTGGGTGACGCCGGAGAACCGCACGTCGACCCCGGCCGGGATCGTGCCCGACGTCTTCAGCGCGTCGACTGCGACCTGCGCGGACCGCGAGACGCCGCCGGTGTCCTTGCTCGTGATGTCGGCCGTGATCGAGGCGGACGGCGCCTGGTCGATCCGGGTGATGCTGCCCTGCGTCGCCACCTCGGCCACGTCCGCAACGGAGCTCAGCGCAACCTTCGCGCCGATCCCGACCGGGAGGGCCTGGAGCGCCTGCACGCTGGTGACGCGCGCCGGGTCGAGCCGGACATACAGGTCGATCGGGCCGCCGTCGGCGAGCTGGACGCGCGTGACGAGCGATCCGACGAGTGCGGAGCGCACCTGGCCCGCCACCTGGGCCGCGGTCAGGCCGGCATCGAGCGCCTTGTTCGGGTCGACCCGGATGTCGATCTGCGCCGTTGCCTTGACGAGGTCCGACTTCACGTTGGACAGGTCCGGGTTGCTCCGGAGCGCCCCGATCACCGCGTCGGTGGCGGCGGCGACGGCCGTCGTGTCCTGCGCGCTCACGATGATCGAGAGGCCGTTCGAGCTGAAGCCGAACGCCTGGCCGACGGCGACGTCGAAGCCGTTCGTCTTCAGCGGCGCGAGCTCGGTCCCGACCTTCGTGGTGTAGGCGTCGAGGTCGACGTCGCTCGCGAGGCGCACCACCATGGTGGCGCTGTTAGCCGGCCGGCCGGAGAAGGCCGCCGAGAGCGTGGAGGCGCCCGTGTCGCCCTCGCCGGGCACGGTCGTCTCCACGAGCTGCACCTTCGGGTCGGCGCGCAGGATCGTCTCCGCCCTGGTCGCCGCGGCGAGGACCGACTCCCCGGTGACCCCGGCCGGCGGGACGATGCTCACCTGGAGGACCTTCTCCGATCCGGTCGAGATGAACTGCGTCGGGAGGCGCCCCACGATCGAGACGGACCCGAAGAAGAGGAGCGTCGCGAGCCCGAGCACGCCGAGCTTGGTCCGGCGATCCCGCAGCACGAACCGGATCGTCGGCGCATAGGCGCGCACCCAGAGCGAGTTCTTCGGCTCGCCGGTCTCGTCGACCGCGAGCTTCACGCGATCGATGAACAGGTAGGCGAGGATCGGGATGATCGTCAGCGCGCACACCAGCGAGGCGAGCAGCGCGAACGTCACGGTGAGCGCGAAGGGCAGGAAGAACTCGCTCACGATGCCGCCCACGAACCCGATCGGCAGGAAGACCGCCACGGTCGTGAGCGTCGAGCTGGTGATCGCGCCGGCCACCTCGCGCGGGCCGTTGAGGACGGCCGTCATCCGGTCCTCGCCCAGCGCCCGGTGGCGGTAGATGTTCTCGAGGACGACGATCGCGTCGTCCACCACTCGCCCCACGGCGACGGCGAGACCACCCAGGGTCATGATGTTGAGCGTGATCCCCGTCACCTGCATGACCACGAGCGCGGTCAGCACGGAGAGCGGGATGCTCACGGCGGCGACGAGCGTCGAGCGGAGGCTGAACAGGAACAGGAAGATCGTGAGCACCGCGAACAGGGCGCCCAGGCCGCCTTCGCGGAGCAGGCCGTCCCGGGACTCCTTGATGAACGTCGAGAGGTCGGAGACGGTGACGACCGTGAGCTCCGGGTGGAGCGCACCGATCTCCTTCAGCTTCGCCTGCACCGCGTCTGCGACCTCGACCGTGTTGGCGTTCGCGTTCTTGCTCACGGTGATCGTCAGCGACGGCTCGCCGTCCGTCCGCGCGTAGCCGGTCGTCGCGACCTGGGCAACGTCGACCGTGCCGATGTCGGAGATGCGGATCCGGATCGGGGCGGCGGGCACGGCCGGGATTGCCGCTTTCACCGCCGCGACCAGGCCGAGGATGCCGGGGACGGTGGTGAAGCCGCCCGACGCCGATCCCGCGGCGGGGGCGCCGCTGCCCGCTCCGGCGGCAGGGGTCGCGCGCCGCACGCTGACGACGAGATTGCGGACCTGGTCGAGCGTGGTGAACGAGCCCGACGTGGAGACGGGGATCCGGCTGGTGCCGGTCGGGAGCTGGCCGGCCGGGAGGGTCAGGTTGTTGGCGGTGAGCACGCCCTGGACCTGGTCGATCGAGACGCCGGCGATCGCCATCCTGGTCGGGTCGAGCGTCACCATCAGGCGCGACGTGAGCCCGCCCGCGAGGTCGACCGACGCGACGCCGTCGAGCGCCTGGAGATCGGGCACGACCTCGGCCGCGGCCACCCTGGCGGCGGCCGTCTGGCCGTCCGCGCCGGTGCCGAAGATCGAGGCGATGATGACCGGCGAGGCGTTGATGTCCAGAGAGCTCACCTGCGGCGTCACGTTCGCCGGCAACTTCAGCGCCGAGATGTTCTGGACGATGGCCGCCTTCGTGTCCTTGACGTTCGTCCCGTAGGAGAACTGGGCGACCACGAGGCCGATCGAGTTGGCCGAGGTCGACTGGACCCGCTCGAGGCGCGCGATCCCGGAGATCGCTCGTTCGATCGGCTTCGCGATCTGGTCGGCGACGTCGGAGGCGCCTGCCCCCGGGTCGGCCGCGACCACCGTGAACACGGGCAGCTGGATGTCCGGGAGCAGCTCCTGCTTGAGGCTGCCCCACGCGGAGATGCCGGCGATGAACAGGGCGATGGCGAGCAGGAGCGCGACGCTCCGCTTGCTGACGGCAAGCTCGCTGAGTCGACTCACGAGTGGTCTCCCGGAAGCATGGAACCTTGTGGTTGGCGAGGACCGGTTCGGACACCGGTGATCGGGTACTCGTCGTCCGCGGCGGCTGCCAGCAGGCGCGTGGCGCGATCGACGACGTCGAGCTCGGCGTCCTCGAGGCGGGCGAGAAGCCGCCGCATGCGGGCCGCGTTGAGCTCGCGGAAGCGCTCGAGGTGGCCGCTCCCGGTGGCGGTGATCGTGACCACCACCTGCCGCCGATCGGCGGGATCGTCGTGCCTGGCGAGAAGCCCGTGGTCGACCAGCCGATCGACGAGCCCGCTCATCGTGGAGATCGACACCCCGAGGTGGACGGCGAGCTCCGACATCCGCATCCCCTGCCCCGCAGCGACCAGGTACATCACCTTGGCCTGGGACATGGTCACCCCGACCTCCATCAGGTCCGGGGCATGCGATGACGCGATGCGATGCATGAGCAGCTCGTAGGACGCGAGGACGCGGTCGATTCGCGCGCTGCGGCCTGCGTCGTCGGGCGGCATGGTTTCGGGGGTTCCCTCCGTGATCGTTGGCATCATGCAAACTATATCGAAGAAGCGAATGAATTGGATTGGCTCCGTTCGCGTAGCGCGAACGCCGGTTCGCGTGGCGCGAACCCGGTTTGCGCCCGGCAACCGGCTACGATCCGCCGGTGACGCCGAACCCCGCCCCCACCCGGACCGCACACGCCGCGCCGCCCGTGCCCACCGCGCCGGCACCGGTCGCCGCCCCAGCCGGGTCCGGCATCGAGGTCCCGCGAACGGTCCCGGCCGCGGTCGCGCGGCGCTTCCTCGTGCTCCGCCACCTGCTCGCCCCGCCGCGGGCCTTGCCCGCCGGCGAGCAGAGCGTGATGGACGTGGTCGCCCGCCTCGGCTCGCTCCAGTTCGACCCGCTCGAGATCGCCGGTCGAAACCACGACCTGGTGCTCCAGGCGCGAATCGCCGGCTATCGCCGCGAGATCACGGACACGCTCCTGTACGAGCGGCGGCTCCTGTTCGAGGCGTACAACAAGGGTCTGAGCATCCTGCCGACCGCGGAGCTGCCGCTCTACCGGCTGACCTGGGATCACGCACGCATCCGGCACGACGGCGCCGCCTTCGACGAGCACGCGCCGCTCGTGGAGGAGCTGCTGGCCCGAATTCGCCGGGACGGTCGCCTGTCGTCCACGGACATCGAGTCGCGCGCCGCGATCGACTGGTACTGGCGCCCCACGAATCCGGTCCGCGCGATCCTCGAAGCGCTTGCCGAGGCCGGAATCCTCGCAATCGCTCGCCGGGACGGCAACCGGCGCATCTACGACCTGGCGGAGCGCCTCTTCCCGGTCGATCTGCTCGCCGAGCGCCCCTCCGTCCGCGAGCAGGCCCGGCACCGGCTGCTCTCGCGGTACCGAGCGAACGGTTTGCTCGGCGCCGCCGGCCAGGCGGAGCTCTGGATCGGCACGGGCCGTGCCGCGCCCGACCCCGCCCGGCCCGACCTCCCGACGCGGACCGAGCTCCGGGCGGAGCTCCTTGCCGATGGGTCGCTCACCGCAGTCAGCGTGGAGGGGCTGCGCGGCCCGCGCCTGATCGTTGCGTCCGACGTCGCGTGGCTCGGCCGGGCGATCGTCGAGGTGGATGCTGGTGCCCCTCCGGGCGGCGCGGCGCCTGCAGTGAGCTTCCTCGCGCCCCTCGACCCGTTCTGCTGGGATCGCGACCTGCTGCGCGGACTCTTCGGCTTCGACTATGTCTGGGAGGTCTATGTCCCGCAGTCGAAGCGGCGCTGGGGCTACTACGTCCTGCCGATCCTGTTCGGCGATCGGCTCGTGGGCCGGATCGAGCCGCGCTTCGACCGTGCTGCCCGGGCGGTCCGCGTTCTCGGCACCTGGTGGGAGGCGGGCTTCGATCCGCTCGCGGCCGAGGGATTCCTTCCGGCGTTCGCCGCGGCGCTGGACGCCTACCGGGCCTTCGGACGGGCGACCCGCGTCACCTTTCCGCGCGATCGGGCGAGCCGGACACTCGCTGGCGCGGTAGCCCGGGCCGGCTGAGGGTCAGGCCGAGACGCTGACGGGCGACGACCAGGTCCCGACGTTGCCCGCCCGGTCGCGTGCCCGGACGCGGATGGCAATGCGGTGGCCGACCGCCACGGAGCTCGACCACGAGCGAGTGGTGGTCGAGGTCCGAATGAAGACCCAGGCGCCGCCGTCGACCTGGCGCTGAACGTCGAACGAGCGGAGCCCCGCGGTGAGCGCGGCCAGCGGTCGGTCG
>JADGQH010000111.1 GCA_017881985.1 Chloroflexota bacterium
GACAACGCCGCCGAGCCGTTCCACTCCGCGTGGCTCGAATCGAATGGGTTGATCATCGTGGGGGCCCACCTCGGCAACAACGAGGCGGCCGCGGCCGGCCTGGCGGGCCGCGGCTGGCCGATCCACGCCGTCGCGGACGACACGGCGTACGAGGAGCTCTTCGAGCATCTCGATCGCGAGCGCCGCAGCTGGGGGGTCGGGCAGATCCCGTGGCGGAATCTCCGGGAGGTCTTCCGGGTCCTCCGCCGGCGGGAGATCGTGGGACTCCTGGTGGACTGGGGCTACCGCCCCGACGGGATCCCGGTCAGGTTCTTCGGGGCCTGGACGCGCTTCCCCGCGGGACCCGCAGTCCTCGCCGCCAAGACCGGCGCGACGATCCTTCCCTTCTGGGTGATCCGCACCGACGGCCGCCACGCGACCGAGGTCGGCGAGCGCATCACGGTCGCCTCGATGGAGCCGGCCGACCTGGCGCGGGCGACGCAGCAGATCGCGGACGTGCTCGAGGCCGGGATCCGCCTGGCGCCCGAGCAATGGTGCGTCTTCAAGCCGATGTGGCCGGACGACCCCGCCGAGATCGCCCGGCTCGAGGCGCTCGCGGAGACGCCCGAATCGGCGACTCCGCCCGGCGCTGCTGAGGCCGCCGGGTCCGATCCCGCCGGGGGCGCAACCCCCGACCCGGCCGCGGCGCGGGTCGGTGCATGACGGTCGCACGAGCGTGACCGTGGCGCCGCCAGGGGGCGCTCCGCTCGGCGCCACCCGCGTCCAACGGCTTCGCGTTCGCCTGCTCGAGGCGACCAGCTGGCTCGCGAACCGCCTGCCGGCGAGCGTGGCGGGCGGCGCCGCCGACGCTGCGGGCGAGCTCTGGTACCGCGCCACGCCGGTGCGAGCCGCCCAGGCGCGCGCAAACCTGGGACGCGTCGTCGCGCACCTCGCCGCGACCGGCATGGGGTCCGACCGCGTCCGCGCCGCGGCCGGCGATCCCGCCGCGCTCGAGCGCCTGGTCCGCGCGGCCTACCGCCAGGCGGCACGGACCTACGCCGAGATGCTCCGGGCAGGCGCCGTCATCCGGGATGCCCCGGGCCGGACCCGTATCGAGAGCCCCGAGGCCGTCGATGGCGCCTTCGCGACCCACCCGGCGATCTTCGCCTCCCTCCACTTCGGGTCGCTCCAGGCGACCGAGGCCATCCTGCTGACGCGGACTGACATCCCGATCACGGCGCCCATGGAGACGCTCGACGATCCGGCCCTCCAGGCGTTCACCTCGCGAGCTCGATCGGCGACCGGCGTGCGCCTCGTGTCCCTCGAGGCCGCCCGGCGCGAGCTGCGCGCCGCGCTGGCCCGCGGCGAGTACGCGGGGATCGTCGGAGACCGCGACATCATCGGCGGCGGCATGCCGGTGGCGTTCTTCGGCTCGCCCGCGCCGCTGCCCGTCGGGCCCGCGTTGCTCGCGCTCGAGTCCGGCGCCCCGATCCACGTGGCTGCCGTCCGGCGCCTCCGCGACGAGCGGTTCGCCGGCCGCCTGGAGACGATCCTGCCGCCGGACGGGCCCCACGCCGCCGGCCCGGGCGCCCGGCGGGCCCGCGTCGAGGCGCTCCTCGCGGCGGAGGCCGCAGCGTTCGAGCGGCTCGTTGCGGACGCCCCCGAGCAGTGGTGGACGGTCTTCTTCCCGATCTGGCCGGACCTCGCGCCGGTGCCGCGCCGATGAGCGCGGGTGGCACCTCCCGTCGCTCGGCCGGCGGCCCGGACCCGGCGCAGCCGCACGGCCGCGCCGACCTGCACGTCCACACGCTCGCCTCGGACGGGGTCGACGGGATCGAGGCGATCCTCGACTACGCGGTCGCGCGCACGGACCTCGACGTCCTCGGGATCGCCGACCACGAGCGGATCGATGCGGCCGTTTCCGCGCGGGCGCTCGCCCGGGAGCGCGGGCTGCGGATCGAGATCGTCGTGGGCGAGGAGGTGACCACGCGCGACGGGCACCTGCTGGCACTGTTCGTGGAGGAGCGGCTCCGTCCGTTCCGCTCGATGCGGACGACGATCGGCGAGATCCACGAGCAGGGCGGCATCGCCATCCCGGCCCACCCGCTCTTCCCCTACCCGCTCTGCGCGCAGGGCTGGACGCTCCGGCGGCTCCTGGCCGCCGGTGATCCCCGCGTCCGTCCGGACGCCCTGGAGGCATTCAACCCAACCACGTTCGGGCGCCTCGTCCACGAGCGGGTCGGCCTGTTTGCCGCCGCTCACGGCGTGGCCACGATCGGCAGCAGCGACGCGCATGCGGCGGACGCGATCGGGACCGGCTTCACGACGTTTCCCGGCCGGACGGCCGACGACGTGCGACGCGCGATCCTCGACGGGACGACGGGCTGGGAGGGATCCTTCCATCGGACCGCCGCGCAGCTCCCGACGTTCGGGCGGCAGCTCCGCAAGTACGGCCGCGACCTGCGGGCGGAGGTCGGCGGACGGGTGCGGCGCGACGGCACCGGCCGTGACCTCGGCTACCCGGGGGGTCGCTTCCGCCCGCCCGGGACGGGCGAGACGGCCGGGGTCGTGCGACCGCGGGAGGACGTCTCGTGAAGATCGGGCTGGTCACGCCGTACGTGTACCCGCTGCCGGGCGGGGTGAACGACCACGTCGGGCACCTCTACGAGGCGCTCCGGGCGCGGGGCCACGACGTCCGGATCCTGACCGCAAGCCACGGCCTGCAGCGCAGCTCCGAGGGCGACGTCATCCGGATCGGGAAGGGCTTCTCGGTGCCGTCCAACGGGTCGATGGGGACGATCACCGTCTCGCCGCGCTACAGGAGCCAGATCCAGGACGTCCTGGAGCGCGAGCAGTTCGACCTGCTGCACTTCCACGAGCCCTTCGTGCCGCTCCTGGCGCTGTTCACCCTGCGCGAGTCGCGGAGCGTGAACATCGCCACGTTCCACGCCTATGCGGGCTACGCCCCCGGCTACCAGCTGGGCGGGAAGATGCTGGGACCCGTCGCCCGCAACCTCCACGGCCGGATCGCGGTCAGCGCCGCCGCCCGGCACTTCGCCGATCGCTACCTGCCCGGGGACTACAAGGTGATCCCGAACGGGGTCGACCTGCGCCGTTTCGCCCACGCGGTTCCGATGGCCCGCTGGCAGGACGGGCGGCCCAACATCCTGTTCGTGGGCCGGCTGGAGCCGCGCAAGGGCCTGCTCCCGCTCCTCAAGGCCTATCGGATCCTGCGCAAGAGCGGGTGCGACTGTCGGCTCCTCGTCGTCGGCTCCGGGCCGCAGGAGCGCGAGGCGCGCCGCTACGTGATGACCCGCCGCCTGCCCGACGTGGAGTTCCTGGGCCGCGTCTCGGACGGCGACAAGGTCCAGCTCTTCAAGTCCGCCGACGTCTACGCCTCGCCGGCGACGGGCCGCGAATCGTTCGGGATCGTGCTCCTCGAGGCGATGGCTGCCGGGACGGCCATCGTGTGCAGCGACATCCACGGCTACAAGGGCGTGGTGAAGCGCGGGGAGCAGGCGCTCCTCGTGCCGCCGGGCGAGTCGCGACCGCTGGCGGAAGCGATCCTCCGCCTCCTCGCCGACCCTGCCCTGCGCGAGCGAATGGGCGCAAGCGGGCTGGAACGCGTCGTCGACTACGGGTGGGACCGGATCGGCGGCCGAGTCGAGGCCTACTACGGGTTCGTGATCCGGCGCCTCGCGGCCCAGGGTGCGCTGCCCCGCGACTTCCACGCCGAGGTCCCGCCCGACCCGCGGGGCAGCCCCGTCGCCTGACTCCGCGTCGACGACCCGGTCAGGCGCCGGCCGGCTCGGACCCTTCGGGCACCTCCGCCTCGTCGGCCAGCCGCTCCGCGATCGCGAGGCGCCAGACCCATGCGCTGTAGGCCACGATCACGGCCGAGACGAGGACCGCCGCGAACAGCAGGACCGGCCACGGGCTGGCGAAGGCGACGCTGAACGGCGGGTCCGTGTTGACCGCGAACTGGAACGGGTAGAGCCAGGACGGGAGCAGCCCCTGGTACCAGTTGAAGATGCCGTTCGGGAGCGGCAGCCCCGACCAGTTCGGGTAGAACGCGACGAACACGACGGCCGCCGCGAGGACCACCCCGACGACGAAGCGGCGCGGCGAACGCGCCGACCATGCGAGCCACGCGATCGGTCCGAGGACCAGGAGCAGGAGGAGCGAGAGGACCTCGCCCGGGACGCTCGGCGTCTGGACGAGCGGCGTCGCCGGGAGCAGGACCGCCGCGGCCACCAGGCTCGCGCCGGCGACGAGCCCCGTGCCAAGGATCCGGCGGGAGGCGGCCCCGGCATCCCCCGGATCGGCTCCGGCCCGGATCGCCCGGTCGAGGCGCACGAGCTGCCAGACGAGGAGCCCGCCGCCCACGACGAGCACGCCGATGAGCCCGACCACCTGGGCCGTGAGCGTGAACGGCAGCGCGGCCGAGGCGGAGCACGCCGGCGAGCCCGCGTTGACCTTCTCGACGCCGGCGATCGCGCACAGCGGACCCTTGCCGAGCCACATCACGACCGGCGCGAGGAGCGCCGCGGCGGCGCCGGCACGTGCCAGTCGCCACGTGCGGGCGGACGGCCCATGCCAGAGCTCGGCGACGAAGTAGGCGAGGCCCAGGATCACGAATGGCAGGGTCGTGTAGAAGTGGTACTCGAAGGTGGCGCGGTCGATCCGCGCCCATGAGATCCAGAGCCAGGCGATCACGATCGAGATGAGCGCGAGGCCCAGGCTCCGGCGCCTGTAGGCCTGCCACGCGACGAACGCGATCGCCGGGATCGCGAGCCACCAGATGACCAGGTTCCCGCCGTCGTAGATCGCGCCCGACGTGGACCCGCCGAAGCCCTGCTGGAAGAACCAGACGGGCTTGAGGTTGAGCGGCCAGCCCCACCAGGGCGAGGCGGCCGCGTGCGTCGCCCGCAGGTTGTTGTGGTAGTCGTACATCGACTTCGTGAGGTCCAGCAGGGTCTGGCCGGTGTTGCCGGCGGGGAACGTCGCGGTCAGCCGGTTGCCGAGCGCCACCCACGGCAGGTACAAGGCGACGTAGACGGCGGCCGGGATCGCCAGCAGGGAGACGCCCGCCCACCCGATCGGGAGGCCCCAGCGCCAGCCCGGACGGAGCCATCCATCCGGGGCCGCTGCGGGCGGATCGAGCAGCGCCGTCGGGTCGTCCGGCGCGGGCGGCGGCGCGAGCGGCCCGAAGCCGAGCCGGCCCGTGAGCCAGAAGCCGGCGGCCGCGAGCGCGGCAAGGCCAAAGCAGCCGAGCGCGAGGGCGAGGGCCGTGGTGCCGAGCTGGAGCGGGATGGCTGCCAGCGCGACCAGCGCGCCGACCCCGGCGGGGCCCGCCACGGCGATCTGGACCTCCTCGACGGTCCAGGCGATCGGATGGAGCACCGTCACCGCGGCGGCGACCAGGGTGAGGGCGATCATGATCGCCAGGAAGGCGAGGTTGCCGCCCGCCGTGTCGCCGGACGGCACCGAGACGGCCATGTAGCCGAGCACGGCCGTGACGCCCGCGAGACCCAGCACCACGACCACGCGCCCAAGCGCCGACCGGACGAGGATCAGGAGGCCGATCGCCCCGATCGCGTAGAGGGCGACCCACTTCGAGGCGAGGCCCAGGCCCAGCAGGACGCCGACGAACGGCATGCCCACCCAGAATGCTCCGCGCCACTTCCAGGCGCCCGTCCAGATCGCCGCGAACAGGGTGACCGCCGCGACGATGAAGAGCGCCGCATACGTGTCGTTCATCGCGATCCGCTGCTGGACGAAGAACATCCCGTCGAGCAGGCCGAAGACCCCCGCGAGGATCGCCACCGAGCGGCGGCGGAACAGGATTCGCGCCAGCAGGAACAGCAGCCCGGCCATGAGCGCGCCCGCGATCACGCCCGGGAGTCGCCAGGCGAACGCGTGCTGGCCGATGTCGACCGAGGCGGCCTCGCCATCGCCGCCGAACACGAGCAGCTGCTGGCGGTCCGTGGCGGGCTGGTCGATGTTGACGTCCGTCGCCCAGCTGGCGGGCTCGAACGGCAGGCGCGCGTCGGCGAAGACGCTGTTCCCCCGTGGCTCCACCGCGTAGACGGTCCAGCCCGTGCCGTCCGGCGTGCGTCCGAGAGCGTGCACGATCTGGCTCGCATCGTCGACGGTGACCCGGCTGATCGCGGCGGGCATCCAGACCGTCTGGTCGACGGACGGCGCGGTGCCATCGGCGGGGAGCCGGATCGCGGCGAGCGCCTTCCCCGTCGCCGCGTAGATCATCGGCGCGTCGAGTCCGTCAACCTTGACCAGGCCGGTCGCGCCGCCGGCAAGAGGGATGTCGCCGGTCACGGCCCCGCTCTGCGGGTCCACGAACGCCACGCCGCCCGTGTCGGCCACTGCCACGCGCGGCACGCCCGCGACGCTCAGCCCCGCCAGCGAACCGCCGGCGATGGCGGCGTCGATCTGGGCCCGCTGGTCCTTGATCGCGGTCGTGATGGTCACCCGCGGCGCGCTCGAGCGGAGCTGCTTCTCGTACGTGGCGGCCGTCCCGCCGAGGATCCGGGCGAGCTCCGCCGCCGCGCCGGCCGGGTCGGTCACCACGGCCGGATCCGCCACGAGCGCGTCGACCGTGCCCGCGTCGACGACCTCCGCCCGGCCGGGCAGGCTGAACGAGGCGAGACGGTCGCCGCTCGTGGCGTCGAGCGAGACGAGCGAGTCGCCGGGCGTCGCCGCGATGAGGGTGGCGCCGGAATCAGTGAGCCAGAGGCGGTCCACCGCGCCACCCGCCGATCCGAGCGGGTCGAGGGTGACCGGGGCCGCCGCGCCCGTGTCGCCCGCCCGAAGGTCGCCGGCGCTGACGGCCGTGTCGAGGGTCAGGATGTCGCCCGACGCGGTGCCGACGTAGAGGCGGTGGCCGGTGGCGTCGAGCGCGACGGCCCGGGCGCCCGGCAGCACGAACGTCGCCAGGCGCTCGCGGGTCTGCAGGTCGAACACCCGCAGGTCCGCGCCCGTCGCCACGTAGAGGCGGTCGCCGCCCTGGCGAGCGCCCCCGACGGCCGCCGGGTCGACCCAGCCGGGTTCGGTCGCGACGTCGGCGACCGGTACGCCGAGCGTGCTCGTGGCCGTCACCCGGTCGTCGCCGAACGCGACGAGCCCGCCGGCGATCGCGTACTTGGCGAGATGCGGGTGGGTGTATTCGTAGATCGCGTGGGGCTGCCCGTAGCGCCAGTCCTGCAGGAACTCGGCGGCCGTCCGGGCGTGGTAGACCTCGTCGAAGTGCATCCGGGCGGGCTCGCCCAGGCGGAACGTCCGCAGGCAGAGCGACACGACGACCAGCACGACGATGAACCAGAGGTCGAGACGGTCGAGCGTGCCGCCGCCCTCGCGATGGAGCAGGTGCGAGCGGTCGAAGCTCGCGCGGCTCGCGAGCGAACGTGCTCCCCGGGCCGCCCGGCCGAGGCCCGCCGCGAGCGCGAGCCCCCCGGCAGCCGGAAGCGTGTCGAGCTCCGGGACCATCCCAGCGTCCTCGTCGGACTCGGCCATCCGGGCGGCGGATGCGTCGGTCTCGGCCGGCGACGGGCGGGCCAGGAACGCGAGGCCCGCCACCAGCCCGCCGGCGTGGAGCACCGCGCTCGTCGCCACACCGCTCCACGAGCGAACCGCATCTCCGAGCTGGGTCCCGAGCCCTCCGAACGCGAGCAGCATCGGGGCGAGCCCCAGGTTCTCGTAGAACGGCTTGGTCAGGATGCCGTAGAGGTTCGCCGTGTTCGCCACGGCGAGGACCGCGTACAGGCCCGCCCAGCGTGGGCTCACCGCGAGCAGCACGGCCCCGAGCGCGAAGAACGGGAAGAGGTAGCGCTCGTGGACGCGCGTCGGCAGGACGAAGAAGGCGATCGCGATCACGGCGAGGGCGACGAGCAGCGTCCGGCGGTCGTCACGGCGCCAGATCGTGGCGGCGAGGAACGCGATCAGACCGAGGAGCAGACCGCTCCCGACGGCGATGGCGGGAATGCCGAGCACGAGGAAGCCCGCGCCGCCGTCCGGGCCGGGCGTCGTCAGGTCGCGGATCCAGGTGCCGCTCTGGGCGAGGCCATTCCCGTCCTGCGTGACCAGGGCCCACGGGTTGAACGCGTTGACGGTCAGCCACGGGTAGCCGGCCGCCGTGTCGAGGATCTGCCGGAACAGCCCCACGATGGTCAGCCCGAACGGCAGGCACAGGAGCTGGGCAGTGGCAAGCCCGACGAGCGTCGTCGTCACGAGGCGGCGCGGCCCATGGCCGGGCGGCCGTGTGACCAGGTTGCGGCGCAGGATCAGGATCGCTGCGAGCGGGATCAGGATCCCGAACTGGGGCTTGATGATCGCGGCCACCGTCGTGAGGAGCGCCGCGCGTTCGTCGCGTCCACGCCACAGCTCGCGCACGGCGAGCAGCAGGACCAGCGTCCCGACCGAGTCGACCTGGGACCAGATCGCGCTGTCGAACCAGGTGACCGGCACGAACAGGACCACCGCGGCGGCAACCAGCGCCGGGCGGCGGCGGGCGCCCAGGTCGGACGCGAGCAGGAAGACGGCGACCGCGAGCCCGAGGTCGGCGAGGATCGGGGGCAGCTTCAGCAGGGCGCCCGGCGCAGCGCCGGGCCCGCCGAACAGCTGCGCGACCAGGCCCAGGCCCCACAGGACATAGAGGTAACCGGGCGTGTAGTCGATGAAGATCGGGCGGTCGTAGATTCCGAACGGCCCGTTCCTGGCGAGCTCCACTGCCCAGCCGTTGAACGAGTTGACGTCCACCTTGAACCCCGACCCGGGCAGGAGGACGTATGCGATGATGAGCCGAAGGGCGAGGCCGAGCGCGAGAAGGATGCCGAGCGGGACGGCAACGTCTCGAAGCCGCACCCGGGGCCCCTCGCCGGCCCGCGCCCGCTCGCCCGGTGCGGGGCCAGCCAAGGGAAACGGCCTCCGTGATCGAGCGCTGAGGTGGACCGGAGTATAGCCGAGGGTTCGGTGCCCCTTTCCCGTCGCGCCGCCCCCGTCGTCGCCGCCCCATCCCGCTCGACGCTCGCCGTCGGGATCGGGCTGGTCGTCGCCTGCTTCGTGCTGTATTCCCTGAGCCGGCCGGCCTGGCAGACGGTCTACAACCACTTTGTCTGGCAGGCGGACGCGTTCCTCCACGGCCAGGCCTCCATCAGCTACCCGGTGCCTGCGACGAGCACGTCGCCCGGGAATGACTTCTTCAACGACGTGGTCCCGGTGATCGACGCCGCCGGGAACCAGACGGGCCGCGGGATGATCCCGTTCCCGCCCCTTCCGGCCGTGATCCTCCTGCCCTTCGTGGCCGTCTGGGGGATGGCCACGGACCAGGCGTTGCTGGCCGTGGTGTTCGGCGCCCTGGACGTCGGAGTCGCGTTCTGGCTCCTTGGTCGGGTCCCCATCCGAGCGGGGCTTCGCGCGGCCCTGACGGTCTTCGTGGGGGCAGGGAGCGTCCTCTGGTATGCCTCGTCGCTGGGAACCACGTGGTTCCTCGCCCACGTCGTCGCCCTCGGGTTCACCCTCGCCGCGGTCGCGATCGCCCTGGACGCCGACGACCGG
>JADGQH010000112.1 GCA_017881985.1 Chloroflexota bacterium
GTCTACGTGGCCCTGACGAAGCTGCGGCGGTCGCTCGCGCGGTGACGGGAGACTCGTCCGCCTGGTCGGGCGGATCTGGTCAGCCGAGCAGGCCGTCGACCCAGGCAGCGACAGAGCCCCACACCTCGCCGGCGCCCGCGTCGCGCAGCTCGATCTCGCTGGCGAGGTCCGTCCGGATCCCGATGCCGCGCGCCCCGGCGGCGACCGCCATCCGCATGTCGTCGAGCGCATCGCCCACGTAGACAGCGTCTGCCGCGTGTCCGGCCATGCCGAGCGTCTCGAGCGCGTGGAGGAGGCCGGCCGGACCCGGTTTCGGCTCGAACGGGTCGTCACCGTAGACGCGAGCCGGCAGGAGCGCAGCCAGGCCGTGGCGCTCGAGCTGGGGCTCCACGCTGTCGCGACGGCCGGCGGTGACGATCCCGAGCGCGAGCCCGGCGCCGGCCAGGCGACGGAGCGCATCGGCGGCCCCGGGGAGCAGGACCGCCTCGTCGTGACCGCGGTAGAGCGCCCACCAGCGGTCGCCGACCGATTCGATCGCGTCCTCCGGCAGCAGGAACCGGCGGTACAGGAGCCGCCAGTCGGGCGTGAAATGGCGCCGGTAGTCGTCCCACGTGATGGGCGCCCCGTACTCCGCCATGACGAGCTGGGTCGCCGCATACATGAACGGGAGCGTGTCGACGAGGGTTCCATCCCAGTCGAAGAGGACGGCGCGCACGACCACGATCGTAGCGGGTCGGCGACCCATGACGGCGCGCGGGCGCCGCGCGGTCATCGACTGACGCCAAGGTTGCCACCGATGCGTCAGCGACCGATGCCTCGAACGCTCCGGACGGCATCGATTGGCGGATGCGACTGGCGGACCCGCCAGCGGCCGATGCTAGACTCGCGGCCGTGCCCGATCCCGCCGATCCACGAGCGCCCGCCGAGCGTGCCGCTAGCGACCCCGCCGTTCGTCGCGTGATCGATGCGGCCGCCCTGCGCGGCGTGCGCCTCGAGGTCCACGAGCTCGCCGATACGACGCACACGGCCGAGGACGCCGCTCGGGCGCTCGGCGTCGGGCAGGCGCAGATCGTGAAGTCCCTCGTGTTCGTGGCGCCCCGCGACGAGGGTCTCCCGGAACCGATCATCTGCCTGGTCGCGGGGACCAACCGGGTGAGCCTTGCGCTCCTGGCGGCAGTCACCGGCGAGGCCGGCGTCCGGCGGGCGACGGCGCGGGAGGCCCGCGAGCTGACGGGCTTCTCGATCGGTGGGATCCCACCGATCGGCCACGTCAGGCCGGTGCGGGTCGTCATGGACCCGGATCTCGGCCGCTACGCCGAGGTCTGGGCTGCGGCAGGTCACGATCGCTCGGTGTTCCCCATCTCGCCGGCCGGGCTCCGGGCGCTCACCAACGCGATCGTCGCGGAGATCGCCGAGGGTCCCTCGGCGGAGACCCCGGCACCGCGGCCGGCAGCGCACGGGTCGTGACGGCGGAGCCGCGCCAGGCGAGCGTCGGGTACCCCGGGGGCCTCCGGGTCCGCTACCGCTGGGCGGGCACCGGGGGCGGCGACGCCGTCTTCGCCCTCACCGAGGCCGGGGGCGAGCTCTTCGAGTACGGCGACCGCGCGGGGGTCGGCTTCGAGCGGCTCTGCCGCGCCGAGATCCGTGTCGAGAGCCCGGCCGGAGCATGGGCGGCGCGGCTGGCCTCCGCGATCTTCGACGCTCCCGCCGGCGCCGCGTGGGATTCGGCGGGCCTGCTGGTCGTGAAGTACGGGTTCATCACCTACGGGCTGGTCGCCCGGACGGGCGAGCTTCGCTGGTCGCACCGGTCGGGATCGCCGGTCCACGCGGTCATCGGCTCGTCCCGCCTGTCGCACGTCCTCGTCCAGGCCGAGATCGAGACCTTTGCGCTCGAGGAGGACGGCGAGGTGCGCTGGCGCGTCGGTCACTCCGACGTCGTCGCCGACGCCGAGCTGGTCGGCGGGCGCCTTGTCCTGACGAGCTACGCCGGCCTGATCTCGGCGCTCGATCCGGCAACGGGACGCGCGCTGCCCTGATCCGCCGGGGCGTGATCCGCCGGACCCTGGCTCGCCCTGGTCGCGCCCCGATTGCGCTCCCACTGTGGACGGAGTGTGGACAATCGGCGTCCGCCTGGGCACATTGGTGGACAGCAGCCGTTGTCCGTTCCGATCCGGACGGGTAGCGTTGATGTCGACCCGGAGGGGTCATGAGCTCGCTAACGGCGGAGGCTTCACGGCCGAGGCCCACGCGATGCGGAGGTTCCTCCGGGTCGTTTCGCGCCCGGAGTGGCGACAGCGGCGCGGCGACAGGCGGCGCGACAGTGGCAGTAGGGCGCGGGCGACCCGTTCGCGGGCTGCTACCATCCCCGCCCGTGACACCCCTCTTCGTGATCGCCGCCGGGATCGTCGCGATCGCGATCGGCTCCCTCCTCCTCCGGTCGTACGGGCCGCGGGTCCGAGTCGGGCGCCTCCTCGCGGTGACGCCGACCGTGACCATCGCGGCGGCCCGGGGCCTGGCCTCGACCGGGGCACGGCGCTACGTGCGGGTCGACGGGCGCCTGGACGCCGACGATGTCTTCCCGGACGAGCACGACCGCCCGCTCGTCTTCCGTCGCAGGCGGGTCGAGGCCCGCCTCCGGGGCGGCTGGCGGGTGATCGACGAGCAGCGAGAATCGGTCGTGTTCCAGCTTCGCGAGGGCTCCGACGAGATCGGCGTGGACGCCGACGCGATCGACGAGGGCCTCGTGACCCTGGTCCGGGAATCGGCCGGGACTGCCGCCGAGGTCGCGGGGCAGCTCACCTCGAGGCTTGCACCGGACACGAGCATTCGCCTGCGGATCGAGCAGCTCTCGTCCGTCGAGCACGCGGTGGTCCTGGGAATGCCGCTCGCGGACGCCGAGGGGAGGTGCCGAATGACGCGCGGGACGGGCCGGCCGCTCGTCGTCTGCACGCTCGAGCAGGAGGAGGCGATGCGCGTCCTGGCAGACGGGGCACGGGCTCGACCCGTCGCGGCTGCCGTCAGCCTCGCGGGCGGCCTTGCCCTCCTCGTGGCCGGGATCGGATGGGCGCTGGTGGCCGGGGCGGCCGGATGAGCCGGCTCCCGACGACGCCTGGCCGCTGCCTCGGCGGAGTGATATGGATTCTCGTATCGCTCCTCCTCGCGGCGTCCCCCGTGCTCGCCGCGGACCCGACGTCGAGCCCCGCGACCGGCGACGTGCGAACCAGCTCGACCGCGCCCGGGCTCGTGGGCGATCCGCTGTTCGCGCTCGCCGGGGTCGTCGTGATCGGGCTTATCGCGGTTGGCGCGACCCTGCTCTACGTCCGCCTGACCTCGCGACGCTGAGTCGCGGGGCGCCCTGGCACGATCCACCGGACGCCCCCGGCCGGATCCACCGGGCCCCACGCGAATCCACCAGGCGACCCGGCCACGCTGACGCGGCAATCTGACGGCGGGCCCGTGACGTTTGTCCTATTGGCAAGATTTGGCAGGTCGCACAGACTCCCGCCAACTTCACGAATCCTCCATCGAGAAGGTCCCGACCACACGGCATGACATCGATCAAGCGTCCCCCGGACGCCACGCTCTCGGTCACCAAGGCGGCACGCCTCCTGGGCGTGCATCCGAACACGATTCGGGCGTGGAGCGACCAGGGGCGGCTCTCCTTCCTGCGGATCAACGAGCGCGGCGACCGGCGCTACCGGCTCGGTGACCTCCACCGTTTCCTCGTCGAGGCGGAGACGAAGCGTGAGCCCATCCGCGGGCGCCGCGGTCCCGGCTGGAGCTCGGCCGCGCCCGTGGCCCCGTCGATCGGCGCCGATACGGTCGAACAGCGGACGCGGCCGTCGGAGCGCGCATCCGCCGACCCGGCTGGCGCCGTTCGGATCGCCTCGTCGCACGCCGGCTACCGGACCGCGGCACGCACCCGCCCCGATAGCGCGATCCTCGCGCGGCTCGCCGACCTCGTCGTCGCGGACGCGGACGCGGATGTCGCGATGCGGGCCGCGGTGGATGACCTGCACGACCGAGCCGGGCACGGGCTCGTCGCGATCCTCGAGCACCGTGACGGACGGCTCGTGACGCGGACTGCGCGTGGGGCGGGCGTGGACCGGCTCGGGTCGCTCTCGGACGCCCACGGCTTGCCCGCCCGCGCCCTGCGGAGCGAGGGCCCGGTCTCCGAGACGAGTCACGCCGCCCCGGACTGGCTCGGCGGATCAGCGAGCCTCCTGCGATCCCGCGTGGCGGCGCCGATCCGCGGCGCGGACGACCGTACGTGGGGCGTCCTGCTCGTGGCCGACGAAGGCGCGGCGGTCCCCCCGGAACGAACGGCGTTCGTGTCCGCGGTTGCCCGCTCGCTCGGCATCGCGATCCACGCGGAACGGCTGCGCGGCGACGCGGCGCTCCGGCTCCACCGCGTCGAGGCGCTTCGCCGCATTGCGATCGACCTCGGCGGGACGCTCGACCTCGGCGAGATCCTCGCGGGCGTCGTCGACCACGCCCGCACCCTGTTCGGGGCCGAGCGCGCGGCCGCCTTCCTCGTCGGGGCCGATGGCTGCGTCTCCCGGGAGGCCAGCCGCGGCCTCTCCGCGGGCTACATCGCGGCCGTCCGTGACCTTCCGCTCCCGGCGCTCACCGCACAGGCCGCGGCGGAGCTGCGGCCGCTCTTCGCGGAACACTATCGCGACGATCCGCGCGCACAGGCGGTCCGGGCGGCGGTGGTCCAGGAGGGATTCGACACGCTCTGCGCCGCGCCGCTCCAGGACGCCGACGGCTCGCTGGGGCTCGTCACGATCTACCACGACCGACCGCATCGCTGGGATCCCGAGGAGCTCGAGGCCCTCGTCGGGTTCGCGGCGCACGCAACCACCGCGGTAAAGAACGCCCAGCGGTTCGCGCGCATGGCCACCTGGACGGCGCAGCTGCAGTCGATCCAGCAGCTCGGCTCGAAGCTCTCGCGTCTCACCACGGAGAAGGAGATCGGCGACGCCATCTCCAACGAGCTCGAGGCGCTCATCGCATTCCACAACGTCCGCGTCTATCGCCTGCGCGAGGACGGCTGGCTCGCTCCCGTGGCGATGCGCGGTCTCGTCGGCGAGTTCAAGGACGAGACGCCGGACCTGCTCCGCATCCGGATTGGCGAGGGGATCACCGGCTGGGTCGCCCGCAACAACCTGCCCCAGAACCTGGGGGACGCCGCGAACGACGATCGAGCCCAGACGATCGCGGGCACCGACGACGATCTCGAGGAGTCGATGCTGCTCGCGCCGATGGTCTACGAGGACGAGGTCCTCGGCGTGATCGTCCTCTCCAAGCTGGGCCTCCATCAGTTCTCCGACGACGACCTGCGCCTCCTCGTCATCTACGCCAGCCTCGCCGCGCAGGCGATCGCGAACGCGGAGACGAGCGAGCACCTGCGTGCGCAGTCCACCCGGCTGGAGCGACGGCTGGCCAGCCAGCGAGCGCTCCTGGCGACCACCGAATCGATCCTCGGAACGCTCGAGACGCGCCAGATCCTCGAGCAGGTCGTCGACCGACTCAGCGCGGTCGTTCGGCTCGACACGATCTCGATCGAGCTGCTCGACCGGGAATCGGGGGTGCTCCGGCCGGTCCTCGCACGCGGCGTGCACGCGGCCGCCTACCTCGAGCCGTGGGATCCGGGTGAGGAAGGGCTTGCGACATGGGTCGTCGCCCATGGCGAGCCCCAGCTCGTGCGCGACGAGCTCCTCGACCCCAGGGTGCGCCAGTTCCCCGCGACGGGGCCGCTCGAGGGCAGCTTGATCTGCGTCCCGTTGCGTGGCCCGGAGGGCGCGTCGGGCGTCGTCTCGATGGAGCGACTCGGGTCGGAGGAGCGGTTCGACGAGGATGACTTCGAGCTCGTCCAGCTCTTCGCCGGCCAGGTCTCCATCGCGCTCCGCAACGCGGCTGCCTTCCGCGTCAAGGAGATCGAGGCCCAGACCGACCAGGTGACCGGGCTGCTCAACGCCGGCACGTTCCGGACCTGGCTGCAGCAGCCGGCGATGCCGGACGAGCGATTTGGGCTTCTCATGCTCGACCTGGACCACTTCAAGGACGTCAACGAGACGATGGGCCACGAGGCCGGCACCGAGCTCCTGCGGCAGATCGCCCGGGCGATCTCGGACGCCGGCCGCGACTCGGACCGCGTCTTCCGGTATGGCGGTGACGAGTTCGCCGTGATCGTGGCAGCCCCCGAGCCGGCGGCCGCGATGGCCGTCGCGCACCGGATCCGCCAGGTCCTGCGGGAGCTTCCCCGCCGGCTTCTGGGCCTCGATGGCGGCACCCTGGTGAGCGCCTCGATCGGCGTCGCCACCTATCCGTCCGACGGGGCCTCGCATGCCGAGATCCTGCTGGCGGCCGACCGGGCGTGCTTCGTGGCCAAGCGACGCGGGCGCGACCTGATCGCCACGGCTGCCGAGGGCCTGGCGCTGGCGGCCGACTTCACGCTGTCGGAGCCGACGCCGATGGACCCGGTCGCACCGGGCAGAGGCTGAGGGACCGCACGGGCGGGCGTACCATCGGGTGATGCCGGGTCGCCGACCGCTCGCCGCCGCACGGTCGACGTTGGCGCTCGTCGCCGTCGCCATCGTGATGACGGGCTGCGCGACACCCGCCGCCTCGACCTCGATCGCCCCGCCGGCGTCCGCCCCCGGAAGCGCGGCGCCGTCCGGTTCGCCGGCAGCTGGCGCGGACCGGCCGTACCGGCCCACGCCCGCCCCGGCGCCGACGCTCACGGCGTACGTCGTGCGTGTCGGCGACACGCTTGCCGAGCTCGCCGCCCGCTTCGGCACGACCGTCGACAGCCTCGCGTACTGGAACCGGGCCCGCTACCCGACGCTCGACCCCGAGTCCCGCACCTACGCACCGAACCGGATCGAGATCGGCTGGAGGCTGGACTACGTGCCGGGCCAGGTTGTCGACCCGGAGAACCCGCCACCTGCCGCAACCCCGTCCGGGCCGGCGGGCAGCCTCGAGCCGTTCCCGGTCCTGCCGGCCGATGGGAGCGCGATCCTCGTAGCCCACGGGCCTCGCGGCAGCGATGCCGTGGCGCTGACATTCGAATACGGCGGTGGACCGGGCGCGGGAGCGCCAACGGCGGGCGGCGCGGACGGGCCGACTGCGATCGGCCCGGATGCCGTGCTCCAGTGGCTCGTCGTGAAGGGTGTGGCCGCCACCGTCTTCGTGGCTCCGGCTGCGGCGGACCCGGCCGACGTGGCGGGACAGGCAGTCCTTGGGCGCCTCGCCGCGGCGCCGGCCGGCATCACGCCCGGCCTCCTGCCGTCGCCCCTCGGTCCGGGCGCCTCCTGGGACACGGCCGTCCGAGCCGCCGATGCGCGCCTGGCCCCGCTCCTCGGCCGCTCGACCGCGCCCTGGCTCCGGGTCTCGGGCGCCCTGGACCCGGCGGCTCTCGGCGTGATCGGCTCGACCGGATGGAGGTGGGTGATCGGCGCGGACGTCGACCCGGGCGATGGGATCGCGCCCGCCGCTGGCGGCCCGATCGCCGCCGACATCGCGGCCCGGGTGGTCTCGCGCGCGGCCGGTGGGTCCATCATCCACCTGACGCTGGGCGGCACCCATACGCTCGAAGCGCTGCCAACGATCCTGGACGGGCTGGCCGCCAACGGCCTGCGGGTCGTCTCGCTCTCCGAGCTCCTGGGCGTCGCCGCTCCCTGATCGCGCGGTCCGGCGAGCCCCGAGCCGGCCAAGCTCGCGAGGCGGGTCACGCCGGCCGGGGCTGCCTACAGCCGACCCGCCTCCATGACCCGCTGGAGGAAGCGCTGCGTCCGCTCGGCGCGCGGCGCCCGGAACATCTGCTCGGGCGGCCCGTCCTCCAGGATCCGGCCGGCATCGAGGAAGCAGACCCGGTTGGCGATGTCGCGCGCGAATCCCATCTCGTGCGTCGCGATGAGCATCGTCATCCCGCCCCGCGCCAGCTCGCGGATCACCGCCAGGACCTCCGCCACGAGCTCGGGGTCGAGCGCGCTGGTCACCTCGTCGAGGAGCAGGAGACCGGGCTCCATGGCGAGCGCCCGCACGATCGCGACGCGCTGCTGCTGGCCGCCCGAGAGCCGGTCGGGGAACTCGCGCTGCTTGTCGGCGAGCCCGAAGCGCTCCAGGAGCGCCAGCGCCCGGGTCGTGGCCTCTGCCGGCGCGAGGTGCAGGACCTTGCGCGGCGCCAGCGTGACGTTGTCGAGCACGCTCATGTGGGGGAACAGGTTGAAGGCCTGGAAGACGATCCCGATCCGGCGCCGGACCCGGTTGACATCCACGCCGGGTGCGCAGATGTCCTCGCCAGCCACCACGATCCTGCCGGCGTCGAGCGGCTCGAGGAGGTTGACGCAGCGCAGGAGGGTGGACTTCCCGCTCCCCGAGGCCCCGATCAGGCAGACCACCTCGTGCTGGGCGACCGTCAGGTCGATCCCCGCGAGGACCTCCAGCTGCCCGAACGACTTGTGGACACCTTCCACGACCAGGGCCGGCGTCGTGGCTGCCGGCGCCGCACCCCGGCTCCCTTCCCCGCCCATCAACGGGCGCTCGCCGCGGCCCGCCGCCGGTCGCGCGACACGAGGATGTCGGTCAGGCGCGCCAGCGGGATCGTGACCGCGATGAAGACGAGCGCCGTTGCCATGTACGGCGTGTAGTTGAACTTCGCCTGCTGCGTGATCTGCGACTGGCGGAAGATCTCGACGACCCCGATGTACGAGACGAGCACCGTGTCCTTCTGGAGGCCGATGAAGTCGTTGAGGAGCGGCGGGATCACGCGCCGGACCGCCTGCGGGAGGATCACGTAACGGAGGGCCTGGAGCCGGGAGAGCCCGAGCGACCGCGCGGCGGCCTCCTGGCTCGGGTGGACCGACTCGATCCCCGCCCGGTAGACCTCCGAGACGTATGCCGAGTAGATCAGCGTGAGGGCGATCACGGCGTACGGGAAGGGGTCGGTGGGGATGCCCGGCAGCCCGAGGCCGGGGATCCCGAAGCCGAGGATATAGATCACCAGGACGCCGGGCACGGCCCGGAAGATGTCGGCGTAGATCGTGGCCAGGAAGCGGAGCGGGAAGAAGACCGGCCCGGGCAGGCTGCGGAAGACGGCCAGCGCCAGCGCGAGGACGAGGATCAGCACCTCGGCGATCGCAAACAGCTGGATGTTGAGCGAGAAGGCCGCCACGATGTCCGGGAAGGCGTTCGTGAACACGGTCGCGTTGAAGAACGAGACCTGGACCTCGGCCCAGCCGGGCGCGTTGACGGTGATCCAGACCAGGATCCCGAAGACCACGACCGTGCTGACGACCGCGACCAGCGTCGACCGAACGGCGGTGCGGGGGCGGCCCCGGGCGCGAAGCGGCCCACCCGGTGGACCGACGGCGAGCATGCCGCTGGTGTCGAGTGGGCCGCCGAGATGCGACATCGGGGTCGGGGACGACGACCGCTACGGGGCGAAGATCGGGGCCGACGCCTTGTCGGAGAGCCACTCCTTCGTGACCTGGTCCAGCGACCC
>JADGQH010000113.1 GCA_017881985.1 Chloroflexota bacterium
GGTCGCGGTCAGCCCTGGGCGAGGAGGTTCCAGGCGATCACGATCGCGCCGAGCCCGAGCAGGAGGAGCAGCTCCCACGCCCAGCGGGCGTCCGCGCGAGCAGTCCGCGGCGCTCCGCGGTAGGCGCCCCACAGGTACACGACGAGGGTCAGGAGGGCGGGGCCGAGCAGGCGCGGGATCGCCATCGCCCGGAGGCTCGCCGCCGCGATCGCCACGACCACCGCGTACGACAGCGCCGATATCGCGGCACCCCGCAGGTCCGGCGCTCGAAGAGCCGCCAGCCGATACCCGAGGAGCGCCGCGAGCAGCCCATCGGCGGCCGCCAGCAGGATCATGCCCTGCATGGGCAGCCCGGGACGCGCGGCGACGCTTCCCCCGACCGGCTCCGCGAGCGCGCCCGGGATGGCGGCCGCGATCCCGGAGAAGGCGACGAACGCGACGATCAGCACGAGGCTGAGCAGGCCGGCACGGTCGTCGGCCGTAGGCCCGTTCGCGCGGCCGAGGATCCGTCGCTCCAGGGCGAGGGACGCGAGGACCAGGCAGCCGGCCGCGAACAGCGCCGGCACGAGCAGGAGCCCGACGGGGACGAGCCGGAGCGCCCCGATCGCTGCGACGGCGGCGACCCCGGGGACGAGGAGCGCCTCGACCGGGACGCCCTCCTCCTCGGCCGCGGCGTCGGTTCCCAGCACCTCGAGGGTCGCGAGGACGTGCACCGCGAGCGCCAGCACGGCCATCGCCCAGAGGGCGGGCCCCTCGGCCAGGCGGCTCAGCCCGACCAGGACCACCGTGAGCGTGACCATCTCCTTCCACGCGCTCGCGCCGGCCGCGCCGCTCGAACCGGGGCCTCCCATGCCCGTGAAGGCAACGCCCGCGTCCGCCCCCGCGCCGCCCGCGGTCGCGGCCGATCCCTGGCCGGAGACGTCCCGCGGGAGCGCCCGTCCGACCACTCCGGGACCCGAGGGACGACCGCCAGCGTGCGGGTCGCGACCGCGCCCGCCGCGCGTCTGCGGCGCCACGGGGACGCCCGGGCGGCCCATCGCGAGGGGTGGACGCCGCCGGCTCAGCAGGCCCCGCAGTGATGGGAGCCGCCCGAACCGCGGGAATCGCCCGAAGCGGGGAACGCGCGGCCGGTTCGCGCTCATCGGTTCCCGCTCATCGGAGGCGGCCCGGCTTCGCGGCCACCCACGCGAGGAGCGCGTCCCGCGGCCACGTGTTCGCCACGACGGCCGGCTCGACCCACGCCCGGCGCGCCTGCGCGACGCCCCAGCGAATCCCTGCCAGCTCCTCGGTCCGATGGGCGTCGGAGTCGATGGTCAGCAGGCAGCCGGCCTCCACGGCCCGTCGCGCCCGTTCGGGCGCCAGGTCGAGGCGGTGATCCGAGCCATCGATCTCGAGGAGCGTCCCGTTCTCGGCGGCGGCCGCGAAGATCTCGTCCCAGGCGAGGTCCAGGTCGTCGCGTGCCCGCTCGCCCAGCATGCGACCCGCCGGGTGGGCGATGACGTCGACGTGCGGGCTCCGGATCGCCCCGAGCACCCGTTCGGTGAGCTGGGCCCGCGGCTGCCGGCGGCCCTGGTGGAGCGCCGCGACCACGACGTCGAAGGCCGCCAGGATCTCGTCGTCGAAGTCGAGCGCGCCGTCGGCCCGGATCTCCAGCTCGCAGCCGTGGAGCAGCCGGAACCCGTCGGCTGGCGTGACCGCGGGGGCGGTCCCGGCATCCTCCTCGGTCGCGAACCGGCGGTTCAGGTCGCGCACGATCTCGCGCTGTGCGAGCACCCGTTCGGGCGTCAGCCCACGCGCGATCGCGAGCCCGTGCGAGTGGTCCGTCAGGACGAGGTAGGCGTAGCCGCGCGCGCGGGCGGTCTCCGCCATCTGCTCGATCGAGTGGACCCCGTCGGACCAGTCCGAGTGGGCATGGCAGTCGCCGCGCAGGTCGGCGTCCCCGATCAGCTGCGGAAGTCGCCCGTCGCGGGCGGCCTCAACCTCGCCGCGATCCTCGCGCAGCTCGGGTGGCACCTCGGCGAGGCCCAGGAACGCATACACCTCGGCTTCGGTCGCGAAGGTGCGAAGCTCGGCCGCCGCCCCGGTCGCGGGCTCGCCGTCGTCGCCGAGCCGCAGGAAGCCCTTCTCCGACAGGCTCCAGCCACGATCGCGGGCGATCCCGCGAAGCCGGACGTTGTGGTCCTTGCTGCCGGTGAAGTGGACGAGGTAGGTGCCCGCGTCGCCGGGTGGGAACGTCATGAGGTCCACCTGCGGTCCCCGCAGCAGCCGGATCGACGCCTTCTTCTGCGGGCCGGCTCCGACGACGTGCTCGACCGGCGGGAGCGCTGTGAACCGTTCGATCAGGGCGCCGGGGTCGGACGTCTCGGCGAGGATGTCAAGGTCGCCGATCGTCTCGCGGCGACGCCGGAACGAGCCGGCCGGGGTCAGCGCCACGACCCCGGGTGTGTCCGCCAGCAGCTCGATGATGCTCCCGACGATCCGCTCGGCGTCGCCCAGCGTCATCCGGACGCTGCGCTGCTCCAGCGCGTCGAGCCCGATTCGGATGGCCTGTTCGCCCTTCTCGGTGATCCCCTTCGCGTCGCGGAGCGCGCCCGAATCGAGGACGGTCCGCAGGCCGTCGAGGGTCGTGATGCCGAGGCCCTCCCACAGGAGCTTGACCGTCTTCGGGCCGAGACCGGGGATCGCGAGGACCTCGACGAGGGAGGCCGGGACCTCGGCGTGGAGCCGGTCGAGGAAGGCGAGGCGGCCGGTCGTGGCGAGCTCGGCGATCTTGTCCGAGATGGCCTTCCCCACCCCGGGGATCCGCGGCTGGGTGCCGGCCCGGTAGGCGCGCGCGATCTCGACGGGGCTGTGGGCGATCGCGTCGGCCGCGCGGTGATACGCGACGGTCTTGAAGACGAGCTCGCCCTTGATCTCCAGCAGGTCGCCGATCTCGTGGAAGACGAGCGCGAGCTCGCCGTTGGTCAGCAGCGGCACCTCGTTCGCGGGTTGCGGCCCTCCGGCACGCCCATCGACAGCCATTCCGTCGATGGTACCCGCCGCGGGACCTGCGCCGGGCGCTGCCTCGCGACTGACGCCGTGCGGCGCATCGTCGCGCGTCGGGCCACCACGCGGTCACCCGCCATTGGGCCAACGCCGGCGACGACGCCGGTCGCGCGCTTCCCTCGCGGCTACGCCGCCTCGACCCGGTTGCGCCCCTGCCGCTTGGCGCGATAGAGGGCATGATCGGCGCGCTCCACGAGCGTCGCGACGGCCTCGTCGTCCGAACGCGAGACCGACGCTCCCACGGAGACCGTGACGGCCCCGACGCCGATGTCGTGCAGGTCGATCCGCGCGACGGCATCCCGGATGCGCTCCCCGACCTCGAGCGCGACCTCCTGGCTCGGGTTGCGCAGCAGGATCACGAACTCCTCGCCCCCGAAGCGCGCCGGGACGTCGAGGTCCCGGACGGTCGTGGCGATCGTCCGGCCGATGGCGCGGAGCACGACGTCGCCGATCGCGTGGCCATGCCGATCGTTGAGGACCTTGAAGCGATCCACGTCCACCATCAGGATCCCGAGCGCATCCTCGGCACGGCGGCCGCGCCCCAGCAGCTCGACGTACTCCTCGAAGTAGCGCCGGTTCGGCAGCCCGGTCAGCGGATCGGTGGACGCGCGCGTCTGCGCGTCGCGGAGCGAGTGGACGCGGGCGAGCGCGGTGGCGGCCTCCACGGCCGCGACGTCGAGGATTCGGCGCGCACCCTCCGGCCAGGCGCCGGGCCGACGACGTGAGATCACGATGACGCCCAGGATCTCCTCGCGCGCCACGAGCGGGACCGCGAGCGTGTGCGAGATGCCAAAGGTGCGCCGGACGCGAATCTCGACGCGGGCGGCCACCGCCGCCGCGGCCGCGGCCGGGTCCGGTTGGCCGCGCAGCGAGGCCCGGGCAGCACGCACATCCTCGGGCGTCTCGTTAGCCGCGAGCGCGGGCCCCCGGCCGGGGCCCACGGCGACACCAACCGTCACGTCGTCGAGGGCGTCGACCGACCTGGCGGTGGTGCCTCGCTCATCGTCGTCCCGCATCTCGGCGCCCCTGATGTCGAACCCACCTGCGTCGACCTCACCGGCTTCGGCCCCATTTGCATCAGCCGCACCGGTGCGAGTCCACGCCGAGCCGTCCGTCATCGAGTGGGCTGCCACCGAGTCGCGTCCGGCCGTCTCGACACCGACCCCGAAGGGGATCGACGCTTCGGTCTCGTTTCCGTTCCGATGTCGTGCGCGCCGCTCGAGCAGCGGCCCCGGTGGCGGATCCGGCTCGAGGTCCGCCGCCGGCAGGAACGCCGACGACGACTGCCCGCCCGGTCGTGTCGCGATCAGCGTCGCGTCGAGGATCGGCGTCCCGGGTCGCCGCTGGACCACGACCAGGTGGTCGGCGCCGGTGCCGCGCGCCACCTCCGCGAGGATCGCGTCGACGATCCCGTCGGGCGACTCGGCCCGCGAGAAGTCGTGGAGAATCCGGGCCATGTCCTCGGCTGCGGCGCGGCGGCGTCCCTCGCGCGCCTCGACTGCGTACCAGCTCATGAGCTCGGCTGCGGCCACCAGCGGCAACAGGCTAACGATCACGAGATCGATGGGTCGGTCGAGCGTCGCGAGTCGATAGAGCAGCAGGAGCCCAAGCAGGGTCGAGAACGCCGCGAGGAGCCACCGCAGACGCCAGACGCGTCGCGCGAGCGGGTTCGCGCTGTCGTAGTCAGGCCGGATGCGACGGAGGAAGCTCACGACCCTGCAAGGATGGCGCGATCACCCCGCGCCCGCCAGCCCCCGGCGCAGTACTGACGGCGGTTGTTGGGCAGTACCTTCGTCCGGGTCGATGCTCCGATGGTCCCGGGGTCGACCGAGATCAGACCGCGTCGGAGACCAGCGCCGAGTGCCCGCCGCTGCCCCGAGCGCCCCTGGACCCAGCGAGCGCCGCGACCCCAGCGTCCCGCGTCGAGCCGGCGTCCACCGCCGCGCCGCCGTCGGCCTTCACGCGGTAGAGCGCCAGGTCCGCTGCGGCGATCAGCTCCCGGGGCGTCCGGCCCTGGGCCGGGAACGCGGCAGTGCCGATCGACGCGGTCACGGGGATCGGCCCATGGTCCTGGGCTGCGTACGGGTTGTCGGCGAGCGTCCCGAGGATCCGCTCGCCGACGAGGCATGCCTCGTCGGCCGTGGTCGCCGGCAGGATCACCGCAAACTCGTCGCCGCCGTAGCGCGTCGGGATGTCGTTGGCGCGAATCCCGGCCCGGATCTGCTCGGCGGTCCAGCGCAGGATCTCGTCGCCGAACAGGTGACCCAGCGTGTCGTTGACGAGCTTGAAGTCGTCGAGGTCGAGCATGAGCACCGCGAGCGGCTCGCGGGAGCGCTGCGCCCGGAGGATCTCCTCGGCCAGCCGCTCGTGGAGATAGCGGTGATTGAAGAACCCGGTGAGCGGGTCGCGATCCGCGAGCGCGCGGGCCGTCACGTATGCCTGGGCATTCCCCAGCGCCATCGCCGCCTCGGTCGCCATCATCTGGGCCAGGTCGAGGCGACGCTCTGCCAGCGCGATCGGCCGGTCGATGAAGAGCTCGACGAGGCCGAGCGTCTCGCCCTTGACGACGAGCGGGAGCATGACCAGGCCGTGGTGGCGGTCGCGCCGCAACAGGGCCGCCTCCGCGGCGTCCGCCCCGGGGTCATCGACGTCCACCTGCACGGTCTCCTGGGCGTCGAGGACGTGTCGCGTCGCGGGATACCCGGCGAGCGGGAAGAACGGCTCCTGGTCGGCCAGCTTCTGGGGCGGCCAGTACCCCGAGGTCAGCAGCCGGTCGCCGGCCCGATCCCAGATGCTGATCGCGCACTGGTCCACGCCGGCCGCGCGGCCCATGTGGCGCGCGACCACGTCCGCGACCTCGAGCGGATCCAGGCTTTCTGACAGCGCCGAGCCCATCTCCGCGAGCGCGCGAAGCTCGTCCGCGAGAACGTGGGCGCGGCCGAGCGCGCGCGCACTCTCGACGGCGGTCGCAGCGTGGTCGGCGAGGATCGAGAGCAGCCGGAGGTGGCCGACGTCGAACTGGCGCAGGCCGAGCTTCGAGAGCGCGATCACCCCGATCACGCGGTCGTCGTAGCGCATGGGGACGACCAGCATCGACTCGTCCACGTCGTCGGTCCCCGGGATCGTGAAGCCGCGCGGATCTGCGTTCGCGTCGGGGATCAGGAGCGGGGTCCCGTGCTGGGCAACCCAGCCCGAGAACCCCGCGCCGACCCGGGTTCGCAGGAGGTCGAGCGGGATCTTCTCGTAGTAGCCGATCCGGCCGGCGGCGATGACCGGCGTCATGTCGTCGTTCGGCTCCACCAGGTAGACGCGGCAGTTGTGGTAGTCGACGATCGCGCGCGTCTCGTCGGCGACGGCCTGCGCCACCGCCTCCACGGTCGGCTGGCCGCTCATTCGGGCCGCGGCTCGTTGGGCCGCTTCCAGCTGCGCCACCCAGCGCTCGGTGGTGTCGTGGGCCTCGGCGACCTGGGCCTGCGTCGAGGCGAGCTCCACCGCCTGGCGGTCGAGCACATCGCGACCGAGGACCAGGCGGGCAACCGCGATCCGCAGGCCGAGCGCGACCACGCCGATGGCGACGAGCTCGACGATCTCGAGCAGCGTCAGCCAGCTCGTGTCGGCCGTCAACCCCTCCGCCACGACCACCGTGCCGTACGTGAAGGCGACCACGATGATCGACCGGACGGCCGGCAGCAGGAAGGCGGCGAGCGCCAGCGGAAGGATTGCGAACGGGACCGCGATGTCGGCCGCGGCGAACACGAAGCTGGCCACGATGTAGAGGCTGGTCACACCCAGGACGAGCGGGACCGCGAGGCGTGAGCGGACCAGTCGTCCGGGCGCGTCACCGAGGATGGCGTCGCGGATGACGAAGCGAAGCCAGGAGGCGAGAGGGCCTCGAGCCGGATCCGGTGCGCCCGGCGTGTCGAACATGCGGCCATCGTGCCATCCGCGGCAGCCTCCGGGCGCGGGCCAGTAAGTACCGTCGGCGCCGCCCCGTGGTACTAACCGCACCGCACCGCCCGCAGCCCCTGGAGCGCTCGCTGGCCGGCGAGACGATTGGACGCCCACGAACTGCCCGTCCCCCTTCCGGCCGCGGGCCCGCCCGAATCTGGCCACGAGCGTGCCCGAATTGACCCCTCGCCGATCGCGGGACTACACTCGGCCTGCCTCACCGGAACGCCCGCCGTCATCGCGCGCCCGGGCCGGCCAGGCATCCAGACCCGCACGGAGGACCTCTCCCCAAGTGGAGACCGGACCAAGTCCCGCCGGCGCGCGCAGCGTCGGCATCACCCACGAGGTCCGCCCCGTCCGTTGAGCGGTGCGGTGCCGGTGCGCGCGATGCGCCCGGCCCGCGGCCACCCAGAGGCGGGTCGGACCCGCCCCCGAGGTGGCCATGCTCTTCCTGAGCCAGTGCATCGGTCGGCCCGTCCGCGATCCGTCGGGCGAGCCGATCGGCAAGGTTGCCGACCTGATCGTGGCGATCGGCGACCGCTATCCCCCCGTTACCGGCCTGGTCGCGGTGACCGACCGCCGCCGTATCTTCCTGCCCTGGGCGTCCGTGGCGCACATGGACGCCACCGGCGCGCGCCTCCGCGTCCTGACCATCGACATCGGCAAGTTCCGCCAGCGCCCGAACGAGATCCTGCTCAAGGGCGACCTCATGGACAAGCAGATCGTCGACATCGAGGGGCGCAAGGTGATCCGGGTCAACGACGTCAGCCTCGACGAGATCGAGGGGGCGCTGCACGTCGTCGCCGTCGACGTCGGAGCGGCCGGGCTCATGCGCCGTCTCGGGTTCGAGGGGCCGTTCCGCGTGCTCGCCCGCAATCTGGGCCGCGGCGTCCCCGAGCGCTACATCGACTGGGAGGACGTCGATCCCCTCGACAGCACGATCGCGAGCGTCCGGCTGCGCGTGCCCCACAGCAAGCTCGCCCAGCTCCACCCGGCCGACCTCGCCTCCATCGTCGAGCAGCTGGCGCCGCGCGACCGTGCCGGCGTGCTGGCAGCCCTGAACGACGAGGCCGTCGCGGATGCGATGGAGGAGATGGAGCCGGAGACGCAGGTCGACGTGCTCGAGGACCTCGCCCCGGAGCGCGCCGCCGACATCCTCGAGGAGATGTCGCCCGACGACGCGGCCGACCTCGTGGCCGACCTGGACCAGGACACGCGTGACGAGATCCTGTCGCACATGGAGAAGGACGAGGTCGCGGAGGTCAACGAGCTGCTTGGCTATCCCGAGGAGTCCGCGGGCGGGATCATGACCACCGAGTACATCGCGCTCGGGGCGCGCCTTACCGCGGCCCAGGCGATCAACCGGCTCCGCGAGATGGAGCCCGACGCGGAAACGATCTACTACGTCTACGTGACCGACGAGGACCGTCGGCTCGTGGGCGTGCTGTCGCTGCGTGACCTGATCGTGGCGCGGCCGGAGGCAGCGATCGGCGACGTGATGATCCGCGAGCCAGTGGCGGTCGGTGCCCTCGCCGACCAGGACGAGGTGGCCGAGGTCGTCGCGCACTACAACCTGCTGGCGGTGCCCGTGGTCGACGACGACGGCCGGCTGGTCGGGATCGTGACCGTCGACGACGCGCTCGACACCATCATCCCCACGGCGTGGAAGAAGCGCCTCCCGCGCGTCTTCAGCCGGTAGCCATCCGGTGACGCAGCAGCGGCGCCCAGGCACGCGCACGGTGGCCACGCGCGCCATCCGCCCGCGGGTCCCCCGCCCGCTCCCCCGGATTCCCGCGTGGCGGGTGCGGCTCGTCGCCGTCCTCGCCGTCCTCGGACCGGGGCTCGTCAGCGGCTTCGCCGACAACGACGCCGGTGGCATCACGACCTACTCGATCGTCGGCGCACAGCTCGGCTACGCGCTCCTCTGGGTGATCCTCGCGAGCCAGGTCGTCCTGTTCTTCACGCAGGAGGTCGGGGCGCGCCTGGGGCTCGCCACCGGCAAGGGCCTCATGGGCCTGATCCGCGAACGATGGGGCGTTCGCTGGGCCGCGTTCGCCGCGCTCCTCATGCTCACGGCCAACCTGGGATCGACGGTCGCCGAGTTCGCGGGCATCGGGTCCGCCCTCGGCCTGTTCGGCGTGCCGCCGCAGATCAGTGCCGCGGTCGCCGCGGTGATCGTCGTCGGCTTCATCGCCCTGGGCAACTACAGCCGCGTGCAGTACCTCTTCGTCGGGATCGGGATCCTCGTCTCCGGCGCGTACGTCGTCTCGGCGTTCATCGCCGGGCCCGACTGGGGGCTCGCCGCGCGCAGCCTGGTGATCCCGCACCTCACCGCGTCGCCGGTCTACTGGCTCGCGGTCGTCGGCACCGTGGGCACGACGATCACGCCGTGGGGCCAGGCGTTCATCCAGTCGTACGTGGCCGACAAGGGGCTGCGACCCGACGACCTCGCGGC
>JADGQH010000338.1 GCA_017881985.1 Chloroflexota bacterium
GCCACGTAGCCCGGGATCGAGAGGCATCCCTCGAGATCGCGGTTCTCGCCGTCCTCGCGCACGATCCGCGGGTTCACGAGCTCGAAGAGCCGATCCTCGACCTCCACGACGGCGACGTTCAGCGCCTCGCCGAGCTGCGGCGCGGCGAGGCCGACGCCCGGCGCGTGGCGCATCGTGTCGATCAGGTCATCGATGAGCCCGTGGAGGAACTTATTGAAGGATTCCACCGGCTGGCCGCGGAGCCGGAGCCGCGGGTCGCCGAGCGTGAGGATGGGCAGGACACTCATGGCGCGAGTATACGAGAGGCGTGGGCCCGGCCCTCCACGGCGCGTCCGACCCGGCCCACGCCCCCGCCGGGAAGTCAGGCGCCGGCGCCCTCGTCGCCGTCAGACGCCGTCGGATTCGCGGCGGGCCCGGCGTCGTCGCCCTTCGCCGAGGGCTCGTCCGCGTCAGCGCGGTGCCGGAGCTCTTCCGCGAAGCGCCGAGAGCGATCCGCAACGCGTGCACCGACCTCCTCGGTCTTCTCAGCGGCTCGCTTGGCAAACGGGCCGGCCTTCTCGCCGGCGACTGCCGCGAGCTCGGCCGCCTTGGCGGCCACGTCCCGGGCGACCGGGGCGGCGTGCGCAGCGACCTGGTCGATCATCTGCTGGAGCTGGGCAAGCCATTCGCGGGCCTGCGATGGGGTGTTCCCATCCGGCGACGCGCCATCGTCGGCAGCCGGCTGATCGGCCGTGGGCTCGGTGGGCGGGATCTGCTCGTCGGTCATCGGTGGTCTCCTTGCAACGGGTTTGGGACATTCTCCCCCCTCGGGCGGGAACCGGCCAAGTGCCGTCCGCACCGTATGGCGCCCGAGACCGAATCCGCTCGCTCGCCGCGAGCGTCGCACCAATCCGATCAGAGCAGGCTCTCCGGGTCCACGTCCACCGACCACGGCGGCCCCGGATCTTCCCCGAGCAACGCCACCGGATCGGCGCCGCGGAGCACCAGGTTGAAGCGCCAGCGTCCCCCCCGGCGCGGCACGTATGCGGGAGCGGGTCCCGCGATCGAGGTCGGCGAGGGCATGCCGGCCGCCCGCGAGCGGAGCCGCTCAGCCATCGCGCGACCCTCGGCCCGGGCGGCGTCGCGGTCCTCGGCACCCACCGTGAGCTTGACCGTCCGCCCGAAGGGGGGCGCCCCGAACCGCTCGCGCAGGGCAAGCTCGGCGGTGTAGAAGGCGTCCGCGTCGCCCGCCACGACGGCCCGGATCGCCGGATGGTCGGGCTGGTAGGTCTGGATCACGGCGCGTCCGCGCCGGTCGCCCCGGCCCGCGCGCCCGATCGCCTGGACCATGAGCTGGTAGGTCCGCTCAGCGGCACGCTCGTCGGGCAACGTCAGCGCGATGTCGGCCGAGACGATGCCGACCAGGGTCACCTCCGGCACGTCGAGGCCCTTCGTCACGAGGCTGGTCCCCACCAGGACATCGAGCCGTCCCTCGCTGAACGCATCGATCAGCCGCTCGGCGGCGCCGCGGCGCTCCACGACGTCGCGGTCGAGCCGCCCGACCCGGAGGGCCGGAAAACGCGCCTTCACTTCGGTCTCGAGCCGTTCGGTGCCCCCGCCGAGGAACCGGATCCGTGGCGAGCCACAGGCCGGGCATCGCGCGACCATGGGCGCCGCCGCGCCGCAGTGATGGCAGCGCAGCGTCATGCCGGCCTGGTGGTAGACCAGCGGACGGGTGCACTCCGGGCAGGCCTGGACGTGGCCGCAGTCGCGACAAAGGACCGCCGAGGCGGCGCCGCGCCGGTTGATGACCAGGATCGCCCGGTCGCCAGCTCCCGGGTCGAGGGAAGCGATCAGGGCGGCCAGCCGCTCGGAGACAAGGCCCCGGTTTCCGGCCGCCAGCTCGGCCCGGAGGTCGACCAGCTCCACGGCCGGTGCGGCCCCCGCCGCGCGATCCGTCAGGGTGCACCGCCCGTAGTGGCCGCTCCGGGCAAGCCCGTACGTCTCGACGGACGGCGTGGCGCTCCCCAGGATCACGGCGGCGCCCGCGAGCCGGCCCAGCGTCACCGCCAGGTCGCGCGCCTGGATCCGCGGCGTGCGATCGCTCTTGTAGGCGGCGTCGTGCTCCTCGTCCACGATCACCAGCCCCAGGTCCGGGAGCGGGGCGAGGACCGCGATGCGGGTCCCGACGACAACCTCCGCGGCGCCGGCTCGAATTCGCCGCCAGGCGTCCGCGCGCTCGCCCTCGCCGAGGCCCGAGTGGAAGATCACGACCTCGGCTCGCAGGTCCGCGCGAAGCCGGTCGACGAGCGGGAGCGCGAGCGCGATCTCGGGCACCAGGATCAGGGCCGGGCGGCCTGCCTCGAGCGACGCGGCGATCGCCTCGGCGTAGACGGCGGTCCTGCCCGAACCCGTCGGTCCGTCGACGAGGAGCGGCGTCGGATCCACGGCCGCGATGGCCGCCTCGACGATGCGAAGCGCGTCGGCCTGGCTCGGCGTGAGGTCGGATCCCGCGGGCCGTGCGCCGCGGCGTCCCGCTCGAAGGCGCTCCGCCAGCGGATCCCGGTGCATCTCGCGCGTGGCGAGGGCCACGAGGCCACGCCGCGACAGCGCCGTGGCGACACCCTGGCCGTGGCGCCCCGCGAGGTCGGGCGCCGGGACGCCCGGATCGTCGAGCGCGATGTCCGCCAGCTCGGCGAGGAGCGCCCGCTGCCGCGGCCCGACAGGCCGCCCATCCGGGGGCCGCGAACCGCCGACGACCGAGCGCCCGGCGTCCGTGAGGCGGGCAAGACGCTCGTGGCGCGGCCCCGCACCGGCGGCGGTCAGCGTCCACTCGAGGTGGACTCGGCCCTCGTCCTCCAGGGTCCGAAGCCGCCGGAGCAGCGCCGCGCGGCCGTCGGACGCGGCCAGGTCTCTGACC
>JADGQH010000016.1 GCA_017881985.1 Chloroflexota bacterium
CCTCACGGAGGAGTTCGAACGCCGGAACGTGGTAGTCCACAACGACGGACGCGTCTCTCGCCAATACCGGTCCCGTGTGGGCACCCAGGAGGCGCCGCCGGTAGGCGAGGAGTTGGATGTCGACGCCGACTACATGCGCGAAACGATCGACGACACCCTTGTATTCGGGTTCCTACTGACGCTCGCTACATGGAAGAAGCTCGGCCCGGACCGAAGCCTGGGAAGTCTTGGCGACGACTTCACAATGCAGCTCATGCTGGCCGGGCGTTGGGAGGCAACCCGCGCTTACTCTGAGCACGCTGCCGACAACAAGCTGTTTGAAAGCGAAGCGAGCCGCCTGGTCCTGCAGGTAAACCGCTGGCTGGCAACAAAGCGCCTTGAGGGCGTCGAGGCGATAGCCAAGGAGGTCACTGACTGGGACGTGAGCGCCCTCGGCATCAACTTTGTGATCGCCCGGGAGGCTCTACTCGACCATTTCGACCACTTGACTGTGGCGATTCAGGCAGCCCTCGCGTCCAGAGACCTGACGATGAACTACGTCCACACCTGGCCGATACTCGCGGAGCTGCGGGAGTCGCCTCAGTACGCCGTTATCGTCTCTAAGCGAGAGCCCCAACTCGAGCTGGCGCCCGCGATGCCCGCAACGCGCAGGCCCCGGAAGACGGCGCCTGCAGCGGCCAAGGAGCCACTGCAGAACTAGAAGAACGCGGCCGCCTTCTGGGGCGATGCTGGTGCACCCTCGCCTCGCGGATGCGGTCCGTGCTGTCCGCGCTCGCGGCGAGCGTCGCCGGTCCGATCCCGTCGACAGCGACGAGCAACGCCCAGGCATCGACCTGATCGGCTAGTGACATTGGCGCACTCCGTGCCAGGCCGGCGAGACCTCTCACGTCGGCTCGGATCCTCACTTCAGGCCTCGCGATCGCGCCAGGCATCGACCCCACCCTATGTGCCGGGTCCGCCGTCGGTCTGAACTCGAACGGAGGACGTGGACCGCGAGGTATGTGGTAGCCGATGGCTCGAGCACGAGCGCCGTGATGGCGACGACCATCACCGACGATCTGAGAACCGATCCGTCGCCTCGACTAGCCCGTCGATCATGGAAGCGCTGCGCATCTCGTGGGCCGCGTCCACCATGCGCAGCTCGACGCCCGGCCACGCGTCCGCCAACGCCCACGGGGTCCCGATCAGGTTCCCGAGGTCGAGCGTCCCCTGCACGAGCACACCCGGAATGCCCGCCAGCCGGGCCGCGTTCGCCAGGACCTCGCCATCCTCCAGCCAGGAGCCGTGGCTCCAGTAGTGCGTGACGAGGCGCGCAAACGCGAGGCGCCAGCCGGGCGGCTCGTCCGCGAAGCCCGGCGACCCCGGCTCGAGGGCGTCCTCCCAGCGGCACCAGGCATCGGCCGCGGCCACGTGCACCGCCGGATCGGGCGTTGCGAGGAGGCGTGCGTACCCAGCCGCGAGATCGGTCTCCCGATCCTCGGGCGAGAGGTGGTCGCGAAAGCGCGCCCACTCGTCGGGGAAATACCTGCCGAGGCCACGCGTGAGGAGGTCCGTCTCCGCGCGACGGCCCGTCGCGAGGCCCATCATCACGATCGAGGTCACGCGGTCTGGGAACCGCTCCGCGTAGGCCAGCCCCAAGACGCACCCCCACGACCCGCCGAAGAGGAGCCACCGCTCGATGGCGAGGTGCTCGCGCAACCGCTCGATGTCCGAGAACTGGTGGAATGTCGTGTTGGCCGAGAGGTCGGCCGTGGCCTCGCCGGCGAACGGAAGGCTCCGGCCGCACCCGCGCTGGTCGAACAGGACGATGCGGTACCGCGACGGGTCGAAGTAGCGGCGCAGGCCGGGCCCGCATCCGCTCCCCGGCCCGCCGTGGAGGACGAGCGCCGGCGCGCCTTCTGGGTTGCCGCACGTCTCCCAGTAGATCCGGTGCCCGTCGCCCACGTCGAGCAACCCCGAGGCGTAGGGTTCGATCTCCGGGTATCTGCCGCGCATCGCGGCAGGATAGCCCGCTCGACTCGCTGGACGTCACGTGTTACTCGCGCACACTCGCCCAGGCCGGCGTCTTCTCCCCTCAAACATTCCCTCTAGACACGCCCCGCCGCTGCCCCGAGACTGCGAGCCGTCCCGGGTCCGCCGCGACGATCGGCCGTCTGACGGCGACCGGCGGACAGGAGGAGACGGCCCCACACGCTCGCCGCCAGCTGGCTGTGATGCGGCCGCAGTCCGTGCCGGCTGCCCCCGGACTCGGGTAACAGTCCCGCACCTGGCGTTATTGGCGCACGCGGTGCCAGATTGGCGTGCTCGGGCGCAATCTCGCGGCGCCCTGGGCGCTCGTGGCCTCGTTGATGGCGCCCCAATCACGCTTGCGGCACAAGTCCGCAGTCGGGCGTGGTGCACAGATCCAGCCCCAGCTCGGCCAGCCCCTCGGCCAATGGCGTGAACCCGAGCCATCCGGCGAAGCTGCGACTCGTGACCCCCGCCGGGATTCCACGCACGAGGACTGCGCCGCCAGAATCGCCGACCGCCACGGGGATGCGTGCGGCAATCATGCAAGGGAAGTACGCGCCGTCCTCCGGATGGAGGTTCTCGCCCTTCTCCGAGACGGTGCCGCTCCGATACACATTACGACCGTCAATCTCGGCCTGGTCCCCGATCGCGATGTCAGCGCAGGCGAGCGGCCGCGTGCCAGGCGGGATGATCCGGTAACCAGCGGTGCCCAAATCCACGACGTTCAGGTGCCCCCACGGAATGCGGTTCTTGGCGACCACCAGGTAGTTGATATCGGACGCGGCGCACGTGTGCCCGGGATACGGGCACGACGCATCCCGGGCGGCCGGGCCAAAGACACCGCGCACCGTGGTGCCGTCCGGCTCGTAGGCGACGGTACCCTCGCCGGTGCAGTGACCGGTCGACGTGAGCACGATCACATCGCCGTGACGAGCGTAGAACCCGCCGGCACATGCCCCCCAGAGCTGCTGACCGGCTAACACTGGCGGGTCGAACACCGGCGTGGTGCGCCGCGGCTGCATGACAGCGCTCACGGTCCAGAAGGAGCCGATCCCGAGCAGCAGACCCGCCAGGACGACGAGTAGGAGACGGACGAGGCCCGCCCGCGCACTCGTCCTCGCCGGTTGTGTCACTTCCAATGTCCCGTAATAGGGGTCGCACACTCGGACCCGGTCATCAGGATCGTCAGGGACAATCGCAGGAGGCGCAACCCTGACGATCCGGTCGTCAAGTCAGCCTGCCGCCACCTCACCTGACATCAACGGGGTTGACCGTGTGGGCCTCGCGGGTCATCGTGGCCGTCCTATCCGGTCATGCGGGGAGAGGTGCCAATGGCCCCACCATCGAACGAACAGGTCGTGCGTCGGTATGTCGAGGCGGTGGTCGCTAACGACGACAACGTGCTCGCTGCGTTGCGCCACCCCGACTGGTCGGTCGAGTGGCCGCAATCCGGCGAACGGGTACGGGGGCATGCCAACGACCGGGCGATCATCGAGAACTGGCCCGGTGGTCGGCCGACGGCCCATCCGAACCGCGTTGTGGGCGCCGAAGACCGCTGGGTCATGACGCCCTCCTTCACGGTCCAGCGGGTCGTTGGCTCGGGGGACTTCTGGTGGGTCGCCGGAACTGTGGCATACCCGGATGGTTCGACGTGGTTCTTCGCGGCGTTGCTGGAACTCCGCGACAGCACGATGCTCCGCGAGACGTGGTACTACGCCCCGCCGTCCGAGGCTCCGGCCTGGCGAGCGCAGTGGGTCGAGCGCATCGGCTGAACGGCATGAATCCCGACAACAACCCCAGGATGGTCGAGCTCAAGGGACAAGAGCAGGAGCGCCGTCTCGAGCAGGAGCGCGAGCGGCTGACCACGCAGCGACCTGCTCGCCCAAAGGCTGCATCAAGCTCGCGGCTCGCCCGCCTGCGCCAGCTCCTGGGGCGGTGAGCAACTGGCGGTGCTGTTGCCGGTCTTGGATCGAGGCCCGCTCCACTTTGATGCCCCGTCGGTCCGCGCACCTGCAGAATCCTTCGGACACACGACCATCCGATCGCGTCACCGTGGGCTCCAAGGACGTGGTTACAAGCCTCGTCCAGGCTGGCCATTGGAGGCGAAGGAATGCAAGGTAATCCTCGGACTCCGTTCGAGCTCGACTCGATAGCCCGTCAGAAACGCGAATCGGAAGTTCGTCGCGCCGAAGTCGAGGCACTCGCTGATCGCGACCCCGAAACGGGCGTCCGGGACCGCCACCCTCGCGGGCTGCTCGACTGGGTCAAGCTCACCTTGCGCAGGCGGAGGAGCGCGCGGTAGCGACTCGCGTTCCCGAAGGGGCCGGGTGATGCCAGGACGGTCGAGGCCTACATCCCATGGGCCTCCTGGTGGGTCAGATGTCATTGACGCACGCAGTGGCTGCATCGCGGCCCGTCACGCGCCAGGTTCTGTCGGCTTCGCCATCGGCTAACTCGTGAGGCTGGCTATCCTGACGTCATCTCGATGGTCCGACTCACCCCTGGCCATGGACCAGACCGCCTGATGCTCGTTCCACGAGTGTCTCGCGCGCGAGCGCAACCGCATCCGCTGCAACCCGTGTGCCTGACATGTCTCTAGGCATCGACTACCGGAAGCTCTGGGCCGGCAACGCGGCCTCGAACCTCGGGGACGGCATCGGCTTTGTTGCCATACCCCTTCTCGCAGCCGCCCTTACGTCTGACCCTGTGCTCATTGCCGGCCTTTCGATGGTCAACGCGGGCGCACGTCTGCTCGTGGTCCTGCCCATCGGTGTCCTCGTCGACCGTGTGAATCGCACAACTGTCCTCTCGGCGGCCAACGTCGGCCGAGGACTCTTGCTGGCCACCCTCGCTCTCGCGGTGGCAAGCGGTGCCGACTCGATCGCGCTGCTGTACGGCGTGTTCGCGCTGATTGGCGTCATGGAAAGCGCCGCTGACAATTCCTCCCTCTCGGTCGTGCCGGCCGTTGTCGAAACCAAGGATCTGGACGCGGCGAACAGCCAGATCTCAGCCGCACAGCTCGTCGCGGACGAATTCGTCGGGCCTCCCCTTGGGGGTCTCATGTTCGCGGCGGCCTTCGCGTTGCCCTTCGCGGCGATGGGCGCCCTGTACGCCGCAGCGGCGATTCTCTTCCTTGGTCTGCGCGTCAACGTCCGGCCTGAACTGCTGCCCGTCCAGACGGGCTCAATCGGACGTGATCTGCTGGTTGGCGCCCGATGGCTGAAGGGCCAGAGGCTGTTGTTCGGTCTGGCTGTCATCGGAGGGTTGGCCAGCGTCGCATACATGATCCCGTTCTCGATCCTGGTGCTCTTCTCCAGGGAAGTGCTGGGCCTCGATGCGACGGGCTACGGGATTCTCCTCTCGGCCTCGGCCGTGGGCGGCCTCGTCGGATCGATCATCGCCGCACCGCTTCGCCGCAGGATGGGGTACGCGCGGACCGTGGTCGGCAGCCTTGCACTCGGCGCTCTGACCCTGGCAGGTGTCGCCTTCACGAGCGCTCCATGGGTCGCAGCCATCTGCCTGGCCGCCTACATCCTGCATGCTGTTGTCTGGGGGATCTGCGTGAATTCCTTGAGGCAGCGCCTGGTCCCCGATCACCTCAGAGGACGCGTGAATGCGGTCTCCAAACTGCTTGGCCTCGTTGGCCTGACCCTGGGCGCCGGATTGGGCGGTGTTGTGGCGGCTGCCTTCGGGCTTGGCGCGTCATTCCTGGCCGGTGGATCGATCTTCGCCGTGTGCGCACTGGTCGCGTGGCCCCTCATTCGTGAGTGGGAGAAGGGCCGTCCCCGCGAGGAGACCTTCGCCGGGTAACGAACCAAGGGGAGGGATTGGCTTGCTGCCATGGCGACGCCCTTCGCTGGGGAACGGCATTGGGGCCTGTGTTTCAGTCGTCGCACTGAGGCGACCCAGCACAGCTCGCGCTCTGGTGTCATCGACGCACACCGCGTCACAGGGCGGTCACCTCCCCGAGGTCTGTCGCCGAGTCGGCAGCCAGCGCGCCGCGTATGGAATCCTTCACCTCTGTCCCTTCCCCTGCGAGCGTGCTCATACTCGGGACATTGGGGGGAGGCACGGGACTCTCGGGTTCCGACCGGCGCGACGTCCCACACGGTCGCCTTGACCGTCGCGCAGGGCCAATGGCGAGTCCGACCTCCCGAACCTGGGCATGGATATGCCGGTGGAGGTTCCCTTGCCGTTGATGGCAGTCGCATTCCCGATCGCCCCCGGAAAGACCGCTGAGTGGCAGGCGTTCATGAACGAGCTGAACGGCCCGCGCCGCCAGGAGTTCGCCGACGCCCGACGACGGGCCGGCGTCCGGGAGCGCACATTCCTCCAGGCCACCCCGATGGGCGACCTCGTGATCGTCACGCTCGAAGGCGACGATCCGGCCCGCTCGTTCGGGCAGTTGATGGCTGCCAAGGATGCGTTCACGACCTGGTTCCTCGAGCGGGTCAAGGCGGTCCACGGCGTCGACCTCACCGTGCCGATGACCGAGGCCCCGTCGAAGCTGGTCGTCGACTCGGACTAGGTCGCCGTCTCGGCGGCGTAGACCCCCGCAGCATCATGAGGTGCCCTGCTCGCCGCTGCGAGCGGGGCACCTCCACGTCCAGTGTCATTGGGGCACGCCATCTCTGGCCTCAGTGTCGTCCCAGCGGCCGGAATATGGCGAACAGTCGCCGGTGCTGGTCTCGTGTCACTACGTCGGTCGTCGCGGCCCGCAAGCACAGACCCGACCGGCGGCCTGGCTAGCCCCTCCGTCGATGCTGGCTGCCAACGCTGCCGCCCGTCAAGGGTTCGCGGCCTGGCGGCCGCCCGCCTCGCACCATCGCTCGCGTCGTTCGAGCTCGGCGGCCCTTGACTGGCCGCAAGAACGCGATCGGGTGCCCCCGGTTGGCCTACGAGCCGTCCCGAAGGTCTTGGAGACGACTCTGGACGAACCGTAGGTCGTCAAACCGCACGACGCACCCTTCCCCCGTCGGCGACTGCGCCTCGAACCCGATCTGGGTGGAGGCGTCGGCCTGGTCGATGACGAAGAAACGGATCATCCGCCATGTCTTCCCGTCGGTCGACGCATGGTAGGCAAACGCGCGGTCAATGCGGGCCACCCGCAACCACACCGGGCTCCGGTCGACGACGAACGCGTTCGCGTCGTCCGCAACACCCCGGGTGACAACAGATACGACCATCGGCTCGCGATCCGGCGAGAACTCGAAGCACAGCTTGGCCCAGTGCCGCTCGTCGACCCACAGGAGCAACACCCCGGCATCGAACGTCGACGAGAAGTCCACCGTCACGCGAGCACTGAGCTGGAAGTCACCCGCCGGAGGCACACCGAGCAGGGTGGCGGCATTGAGGAGCGACTCAGCGTTCAGCTCCGCGCCGTCACCCGGGTCGATGAAGATGTCGCTGTGGGCCGTGGCTGTCACGAGCAGCGAACCGGCGTCAACGTCCACGCTCCAGTTCGAGCCGGGGGACGGCGAAAACGGAATCGGGATATCGAGCGCGTTCAAACGAATTGTCATTGCGACAGCCTACGCGAGAGTAATACGCACGTTCCCGTGGAGCTCGTTGCCTCGGTCACGCGGGCCCGTCACGGACCCCGATGGTGACACCGGATGCTAGGTCGCGCCTGGGCGACCTCGAATGGACCAGCAGGCGTGACAGTGGAGCCGGCTCCGACGCGGTCCGCCTACACTCACGCGCAAACCAACGGAGGGGGGCACCATGGATCACGCAGCGACCGCGCGACGCCTGTACGACCGGATCAACGCCGGGGATATCAGCGGGTTCGGCGAACACCTGGCGGACGACTTCGTCGAGCACGAGGTGATGCCGGGCCTCGCGCCGACGAAAGCGGGGGTCCAGGACTTCTTCCGAATGCAGCTCGCCGCGTTCCCCGACCTGCACTTTACGGCCGAAGACGTACTCGCGAGTGGGGAGAAGGCCGTCGCGCGCGTGCGGTACACCGGGACGAACACGGGTGCGTTCATGGGAATGCCGGCAACCGGAAAGAGCGTCGACGTGCAGCTGATCGATATCTTCGCCTTCGGCGACGACGGTCTCGTGCGCGAGCACTGGGGCGTCCTCGACCTGATGGCGATGATGCAGCAGCTCGGTTTCGTGCCGGCGGGCCCTCCCGCCTAGACCCACTGCCGGTCACCGACCGGAAGGCCGGATCGACGCCAGCCGGCGCACGTCGTTCGCCCAGCGGACGCCGCTGAACACTCCCAGCTCGGTGAGGGCCGCTGCCTGCTCCTGCAGGCGGCCGTTGCTCATGACGGATCGTCATGACCGGGTAGGGCCGAGGGGAGAGACTTACGGCCGTTGATCTCGAGGGACAACGGTTTTGGGCTGGCGGCGGACGACGCTGCCGGTCCCGATCGCCCGCCGGGTCGCGGCAGGCGACGCGACGGGTCCTCGGCGTGGCGCGACCCAGGCGGCGACGGAGGCTTGAAATCGTCAGCACAGCAGCGGGCCCGGTATGCCGGGCGCTCGTGCTCCACGACCGCGCGCTGGTCGTTGACCTGATCAGGTTGACGCTCGACCACGGGGTCTTCGATCTCCGGGTCAGTGCCAACCTCGCCGAGGCGGTGGCGATCCTGGCCGAGTGGCGGCCAGACGTGTCCATTGTCGACATGGACAACCGGGACAGCACCGCGTTGCTCGACCTTCTCGGCGAGTCGAGCGGCATGCGGCGGACCGGCACGCCGGTCCTGGGCCTGACTCGGCGCGGTGACCTCAAGACGAAGCTGCGGGCGTTCGACCTCGGCGTCGACGACATCCTGACGACGCCGTTCTCGCCGGAGGAGCTCCTCGCCCGGGCCATCGCAATCACCCGGCGGGTGGCGGGCATCCGCATGCGCCTCACGCCATCGATCAAGATCGGTGAGATCGAGATCGACATCTTCAACCGCCTCGTGAGCGCCGGCGACTCGGTCGTGCGCCTGTCCGGGATTGAGCAGAGCCTGCTCTACCTCCTGGCCAGCCGCCAGGGCCACGTCGTGAGCCGCAAGGAGATCCTCCACGAGATCTGGGGCGCGGACGTCGGCGAGAGCAACGTCGTGGACCGCCACATCCGGAGCCTCCGCATCAAGCTCCAGGACGACTACCGCCACCCGCGTTTCATCGCCACGGTCCCGGGTGAGGGCTACCGCTTCATCCCGACCTATACGACCATGGGCTGGCAGGACGCGTCGACTGTGCGCGAGCCCACGCGCAATTGAACTCCGCCGGAGCGCGACGCCGCTCTGTCATCATGGCCCGGAGCTGCGCGCCTGGCCGCTCCGCTCTCATCGGAGAACGCCGCGCGCAGCGGACCCGGGTCTGTGCGTCTCCCGCGAGCCGCGGCCATGACGCATGGTCATGACGGGAGATGTGGGGCGGTGCACGCTTGCGCGCTCCATCGCTGGTCGCGCCGGGGCACGAGCGGGCGACCGCTGGATCTTGAGAGGGCCGGGGGGCAGCATTGATTAGCAGCAAAGAGCCGACTCAAGCGGGGGCCCCGAACGACGTTCGGTCCGCTGAACGAGCAGCCGTTGCCAAGCGAGGCAGGCGAGCCGTTGAGAAAGCCGCGATCGCGGGCTCGGACGCGATTGAAGCCGCGACTGAGAGCGCCGAGGCGGCCAAGAGCGCGCTCGCGGCATCGACGCTCGCCGAGGCATCGGCGACGAAGACGGACGCCGCTGCAACGCTGGCCGGGCTCTCGACTCTCGCCAACTTCGCGGATGCCCAGGCCGAGATGGGGGTGGCCGCAACCGCGACGGCGAAGGCAGCCACGAGCGCGTTGGCGGCATCGACCCTGGCCGAGACATCGGCCAGAAAGGCCGCGATCGCGGCCAGGCTGGCTGGCCTCTCGACGCAGGCGGCCCTGGCGGATGCCCAGGCCGAGGCGCGGGTCGAAGAAGGCGACGAGGCCGCCGGCCGTCGACGCAACGGAGGTCCGCGCGGCGCCTGACCTCGTCGACACCCGCGGCGCGTCGGCCATCCTGGCGTCTCCGGCCCGTGGCGCGAGTGGCGTCGCGAGTAGGCTGTCCGGCATGACCGACAGGCTGCGGGTGATCCTGGAGATCGGCAAGAAGCGCAGGGTCGTGGCGGGTGCGATGGACTGGCCCGGCCTCGATCGCTGGGGGACCTCGGAAGACGACGCGCTCGACAGGCTGTCGTCGTACCTCCCGCGGTACGCCGGCGTCGCCGAGCTTGCCGGCATGGGAAGAGCGTTCGCGCGGGCGCGGGACGCGGAGGTGGTCGAACGGGTACCCGGATCGAGCTCGACCGACTTCTGGGGCATCGCCCACGTGCCCTCGCAGATCGAGCGCGACGTGCTGTCAGCCGCCGAGCTGGAACGGCGCCTCGACCTCCTGGGCGCCTGCTGGGCGCGCTTCGACGACGTCGCGGCACGCGTCTCCGGCGAGCTCCGCCCCGGTTCTCGCGGCGGTGGGCGCAGTCGCGACCAGATCATCCGCCACACGTACGGCGCCGAGCCGGGGCAGTTCTCGCGCAAGGTCGAGGTCCGGACGCCGCTCGAGGACGTCCTCACCCCGGACGGCCTGGCGACACATCGGCAGGAATATCTCGATGCCATCCGTGCCTACAACGCCGAAGGCAGGCCGGCGCGGACGTGGCCGATCCAGTTCCTCGTGCGCCGCACGGCTCACCACGTCATGGACCATGCGTGGGAGCTTGAGGATCGGAACCTCGGAGTCGCGGCCGCCCCGTGAGCCGGCGTGCGCGTCGAGCTCTCGCGCATCCCGGATCGCCGCGACGGCTCACGTGCCTCTGGCAGACGCTGGCCGCCCGCAGGGAACGTCGCCATTCCAGGGATAGGATTGCATTCCGCGGGCCGGGACCGGCCGCCGCGACGGGCCGAACAGGGCGGCGGTTCGACGGTCGAACCGCGGAAGGGGGCGCGTGATGCTTGGGGACCAGCTTGTCTTCCCGATCCTGCTGTCGAAGGACCTGGCGAAGAGCCGCGAGTTCTACCACGAGACGCTCGGTCTCGACATCCTGCGGCATGACGAGGAGCGGATCATCTTCCGCTGTGGCTCGGGCTCGCAGGTCGCGGTCACGCTCAGCACGACCGGGACGTCGGACACGCAGACCCAGCTGGCATGGCGGGTTCCCGACATCCGGGCGGAGCTCGCCGATCTCCGCGCTCGCGGGGTCCGCATCGAGGCATACGACGCGCCCGACCCGGTGACGGACGCCGACGGGGTCGCCGACATGGGATATGCGTGGGCGGCCTGGTTCCTTGATCCGAGCCGGAACGTCCTCGCGATCATCCAGCCGAAGTGACCGAGGAGCGGCCGCGTTCGGGTAGTCGGACGAGCGGCTGCGCAGGCTTCGCCACCGCGAAGAGCCGCGATCGAGCCGCCGGACGAGATTCGAGCCCGGGGATGGGACCCGGCGACGCGGGATGGTACCGTGGACCGATGAGCAGATCGTTGCTTGGCGACGCCTTCGCGCATCACGTGTGGGCGACGGTGCGCCTGGTCGACTCGTGCATGTCGCTCAGTCCGGAGCAGCTCGGGATGGGCGTGCCGGGAACCTACGGCTCGATCCTCGAGACGATCCGCCACCTGGTCGGCGCCGACTCCTCGTACCTGTCCGTCCTGACCGGTGGACGAACCCCCGCCGTCGACGAGGACCAGATGGACCTCCCGCAGCTTCGCGCCGCGATGGAGGGCAACGGCCCCGCGTGGTCCTCGCTCCTGGGAGAGGATCTCGACCCGGAGGTTGTCGTCATCAGGCACCGGGCCGACGGGTCCGAGAGCCACGCGCCCCTGGGCGTGCGGCTCGCGCAGGCGCTGCACCACGGAACCGATCATCGAAGCCAGATCTGCACCGCACTCACGACGCTCGGGGTAGAGCCACCGGCGATCGACGTCTGGGACTTCGCCTTCCAGGACGGCCGGCTTCTCGAGGTCCCGCCCACGTCCTGACGATCGGGACCGTCTCAGGCGAGATGGAGCCCTCCTGCCCAGCGCAACCTTTCATCGGCGCCGGTGGCCACGTTCCTCGCGCTGGTGGGCCTGCTCCTCGTGGTGGCCCGCGCTGGTGGGCCTGCTCGTCGTCTTGGCTCGCGCCTAGTAAAGGCTGCACACGGTGGGCCGCGCCTTCGGGTTCGCGGCCGCGTGGGTCGCGGTGGTCACCGCGATCCGCCGTGCAACGACCATCAGCTTGTTCAACGTGCCGTACGGTCCCTCCGACGTCTGGAGCCAGACCTGCTGGCTTGTCATCGACCAGAGGTTCGGCAACGTGTACTGGTGACGCCTGACCTGGGTGATCTGATACGTGTACTGGTGGTCGTCGCTTGTCCAGACGTACACCTTCATGCCGACCATCCGGGCGCCGTTGTTGACGAGCGACGCCTTGAGCAGGGGGAGGAACATCCCCGTCCGGGCGTGAGCGTAGATGAACGAGACACCGGCCTCACCGGGCTGGGACAGCCCGTTCATGTACATCGCGACGTTGCACCACGGGAACGCGTTGCCGCGCTGGAGGACGATCGGCAGGTCGATGCCAAGGCTGGGCACGGCAACCCGCGTCGCGACCGGGGACGCCAGCACCGCGCAATGCACGTCCGCTCCCGCGGCGATCCGCAGGGCGATGCCCCCGACCTCGGCCTTGCTCCAGACGCGCGCCATCTGGGCCAGCATGACGGACGAGGCGGCGGCGGCGTTCCCGTCCGCGTCGACGGACAGGTTGGGAAGCCGGAGCAGGACGGTCGGTTTCGCGCAGGTCCCCACGTAGACGACGACGGCATAGGTCGACGTTGGGAGGAGTCCCGTGACCTGCGCGGTGAAGCTGCCGGTGCCCGCCCAATCGCGGACCAGCACCGCGGTTCCGCTGGCCGTCGCCCCGCCCGCCGTCGCGCCGCCCGGGATGAGGCCCGAGATCGTCGCGGTCCAGGTCCGTCGGATCGTCGCCGCGCTCGTGGTCGGCGGGATCGCCGCGACGAGGAGCGCAACGATGACGGAGAGCAGGAGAATGCGCGATCGAAGTCCAGTCAATGTGCTCCCTTTTCGTTGCGGCCAGCTGGATCACGGTCGGGTCGTCCGTCGGGAACCGAATGTGACACATCCGCCCGGTCAAGAACAGGCCGAGGCGCACGAACCGCTCGATCCCGGTCGAAGTGGGCAGCTCGAAACCGTGAGGCGGTCCGCGTACCCCTGCTCATCCGACATGTGATGATCCGCCGAGAATCGCAACGCACCGAGGGGGAGAGCATGGGCGCACCACGCACCGTCGACGAGTACATGGCAGCGCTCCCGGACGACCGGCGCGCGGTCCTGGAGGAGCTTCGGCAGACGATCCGGGCCGCTGCGCCGGAGGCGACGGAGACCATCGCCTACTCGATGCCGGCGCTCACGAGCCACGGTCGGTTCGTCGTGTCGTTCGCCGCGTACAAGCTCCACTACAGCCTCTTCCCGGCGAGCGGGGCGGTCCGGGAGGCGCTCGGGGCGGAGCTGACGCCGTACCTGGCCGGGAAGGCGACCGTCCGCTTTCCGGCCGATGCCCGCATCCCCGCCGAGCTCGTCACCAGGATCGTGAGGGCTCGGGTCGCCGAGACCGCGGCAGGCGTCGGTCGCTGACGGGACCGGGAGCACGGCGTCGGCTCACATCACGCGTTCCCGACGATTCGTCGGCCATCGAGATTCGTGCTGGACTTCCGGCGATGTCGCGTGCAACGATGCGCGATCGCGCCGCGTCCCTCGACGGCGCCAGGGGGGGTCCCGTTCGATGGTCACGGTCATGATTCTTCACGACGTCGACGATGTCGACCGCTGAAGGCCGCCCGATCGAGCCGCTGAGATGACCCCGAACCAACCCGACTCGGATCCCGGCGCGCACGTCCGCGAACAGGTCCGCGGGATCATCACCGCCGAGGACCTTGCCTGTCTTGGAGTCAAGGTCCGTCCGCCGATCCCCGTGTCCGACGAGGAGCGCCTCGCACTGGAGAGGCTCCAGCACCTGGGCAGAGCCGGGCTCGAACCGAAGCCACATGAGCCCCGGTCGTCCGGGTCCCCGTCCGGGTCGTCCGACGCGTCCGAGTAGCCTGCGGAGCCGGCTCCGCTCTCGCGCGACATGCCCAGATCGATCCGGATCGAACGGTCTCGCGTCACCGTCGGGTGCGAGGACTACACTCCGCGGCACGGTGGCGGGGACGCGATCCTGCCACGGCACGGAGGCAGGCCATGCCAAAGGACTACGCCCGGCTCACCACGCCGCTGGTCCGCGAAGGCGATCGAGCGACCGGCACGCTCCGACCGGCGACCTGGGAAGAGGCGCTGGAGCGCGCATCGAGCGGCCTGCGCCGCGCCCGCGACACGCGAGGCGGGACGTCGATCGGGATCTTCTCGTGCTCGAAGGCGACGAACGAGGTCAACTTCGCCGCCCAGAAGCTTGCTCGCGCGGTCCTGCACAGCAACAACATCGACAGCTGCAACAGGACCTGACACGCCCCGAGCGTCGCCGGTCTGGCGACCGTGTTCGGTGCCGGTGGCGGCACCAGCTCATACCGTGAGGTCGAGGAGACGGATCTCGTCATCCTCTGGGGCTCGAACGCGCGCGAGACCCACCCGATCTTCTTCCACCACCTCCTGCGCGGCGTCCGGCGGGGCGCGCGCCTCTACGCGGTCGATCCGCGACGGACGAGCAGCGCTGCCTGGGCCGACACGTGGCTGGGCATCGACGTCGGCAGCGATATCGCCCTCGCGAACGCGATCGGGCGCGAGATCATCGCGGCCGGTTTGGAGAATCGCGCCTTCGTGGAGCGCGCGACCAGCGGGTTCGATGCCTACCGCGCCAAGGTCGACTCGTACACGCTCGCGTATGCGGAGCGGGAGACTGGCGTGCCCGCGGAGCGCATCAGGGAGCTCGCGCACGCGTACGCAACGGCGCCCCGCGCGATGATCTGCTGGACGCTCGGGATCACCGAGCACCACAACGGCGTCGATAACGTCCTCGCCCTGATCTCGCTTGCGCTCCTCACCGGCCACGTCGGGCGCTACGGCAGCGGCCTCAACCCGCTGCGCGGCCAGAACAACGTCCAGGGGGGCGGCGACATGGGCGCGCTCCCCGACCGCCTCCCGGGCTTCCAGCACGTGGAGCAGGACGCGCTGCGGACGCCGTTCGACGAGGCGTGGGGCGTGACGGTGCCGCCGAAGCGGGGGAAGCACCTCTCGGCCATGTTTGACGCGATGGAGCACGGGGAGCTGACCGCGCTCTACGTGATCGGCGAGAACCCGGTGCAGTCCGAGGCAGACCAGGGGAAGGCGATTCGGCTCCTGTCCGGCCTCGACCACCTCGTCGTGCAGGACATCTTCCTGACCCCGACGGCCCAGCTCGCGGATGTGGTCCTGCCGGCGGCCGCCGCATGGGCCGAGACCGAAGGCACCGTGACGAACTCGGAGCGGCGCGTGCAGCGCGTCCGCAAGGCCCTCGAACCGCCCGGCCAGGCGCGCGACGACCTGGCCATCATCTTCGAGCTGGCACGCCGCCTCGGCGCCGAGTGGGGCGAGCCGTCCGCCGAGGCGGTCTGGGACGAGCTGCGCCGGCTCTCCCCGGTCCATGCCGGGATGAGCTACCCGCGGCTCGAAGCGGCGGGCGGGCTCCAGTGGCCGTGCTACGACGAGACCCACCCGGGCGAGCTCTTCCTCCACTCGCGGCTCTGGGAGGACCCGGTCCCAGGCAATCGCGCGCCATTCGTGCCGGTCGACCACGACCCGCCCGTGGACCGCCTGGACGCCGATTTCCCGATCCGGCTGACGACCGGCAGGCGGCTCGACAGCTACAACACGGGCGTCCAGTCCGGCGGCTACCGCTCGCCGCTCCGACGCGGGGAGTCGCTTGACCTCTCGCCCGAGGACGTGGCCCGCCACCGGCTGGCCGACGGCGAGCGCGTCCGCGTGGTGAGCCGGCGCGGAGCGGTCGAGACGCCGGTCCGCACGGACCCGTCGCTGCGACCGGGCCTCGCGTTCATGACGCTCCACTTCCAGGACGACGTGGCCACGAACCTCCTCACCATCGACGCCACCGATCCGAAGTCCGGCACGGCCGAGTTCAAGGCGACCGCGATCCGGATCGAGAAGCTGGGCGAGACCCGCCGGCGAGGCGCGGCCGCCGCAGCCGGCACGACCCTCGCGAGGGAGCCCTGATCGATGGATCTCGTGACGCTGGCCCCGCGCGCGACGCCCGATGAGCGAACGGCGGTCGACGTCGTCCTCGGGGCGCCGGCCGGTCGATGGGACGGCGGGGAGCGTGCGGATCCCGAGGGCGGGCACACATCGAGCGGAGGCCACGCGGCACGGGAGCGTCGCCACCTGCTCCTGCCGGTCCTCCACGCGATCCAGGCGCGCGTCGGCTGGATCAGCCGGCCCGCGCTCGAATATGCCTGCCGCCGGCTGTCGATCCCGCCCGCCGACGCGTACGGCGTCGCCAGGTTCTACGGGCTGTTCTCCACGACGCCGCGCCCCCCGATCGTGGCGCACGTCTGCGACGACGTCGTGTGCCGGCTGGCGGGCGCGGAGGACGTCTGCGCGGACCTGGAACGCGCCGTCGGGCCGGCCGGGGAGCCCGCGCTCGGCGGGGAGGCGACCTGGCTGCGGAGCCCGTGCCTGGGCCGCTGCGAACGCGCCCCGGCAGCGCTCTTCACCGTCGCCGGGACGCTGCCGGAGACGATCGCCGCCGCTCCCGTCGACGCGGCTGGGATCGTGAGGCGCCTGGAGCGGACCGCTGCAGGCAGACGCCTGGTGCCCGCGCGCATCGACCCGGATCCGGACGAGGAGCGCCTGGCCAACGTGCGTCGCTCCGTCCCCCAGGCCGGCCGGCCGGGCCTGCGGATCCTCCACCGGGTCGGCATCATCAACCCGCTGAGCCTCGACGACTACGTCGCCGCGGGTGGCTACCGCGGGCTGCGACGGGCGATCGAGGTCGGCCGCGAGGCGGTCATCGCGGAGGTGACGGCATCTGGACTCCTCGGACGGGGCGGCGCCGCCTTCCCCACCGGTCGCAAGTGGGCGGCCGTGGCCGCGCAGCCGGGCCAGCCCCACTACACAGTCTGCAACGCCGACGAATCGGAGCCCGGCACGTTCAAGGACCGGGTGCTGATGGAGGAGGACCCGTACGCCATCGTCGAGGCGATGACGATCGAGGGACTCGCGACCGGCAGCTCGCGCGGCTTCCTGTACATCCGGGCCGAGTACCCGCTCTCGGCGGCGCGGATGGCCCACGCGCTCGCGATCGCGCGCGAGGCCGGCTACCTCGGCACCGACATCCTCGGCTCCGGTCAGATGTTCGAGATCGAGATCCGGCGCGGCGCAGGCGCGTATGTCTGCGGCGAGGAGACCGCGCTCTTCAACTCCATCGAGGGGAAGCGCGGCGAGCCGCGCAACAAGCCGCCGTTCCCCGTCGAATCCGGGCTGTTCGGCCGGCCCACGGCCGTCAACAACATCGAGACCCTCGTGAACATCCCGGGGATCGTGGCCGACGGCGGGGCGGCGTTCGCCGCGCTCGGCACGGAGGGATCGCGCGGGCCGAAGCTCTTCTGCATCTCGGGAGCGGTCCCCCACCCGGGCGTGTACGAGGTCGAGTTCGGCGCGTCGCTGGGCGACCTCATCACGCTCGCCGGCGGCGTGAGCGGCGGTCACGAGCTCCGGGCGGTCCTGCTCGGCGGCGCGTCCGGCGTCTTCGTGGGCCCGGAGGCCCTGGATCTGCAGCTCACCTTCGAGGCGACCCGGGCGGCCGGCGCGACGATCGGGTCGGGCGTCGTGATGGTCTTCGACGACAGGGTGGACATCGTTGCGACGCTGCGCCGCGTGGCCGCCTTCTTCCGCGATGAATCCTGCGGTCAGTGCGTGCCATGTCGCGTTGGGACGGTCCGCCAGGAGGAGCTCCTGGCGCGGCTGGCGAACGGGCGGCCAAACGGGAGCGCAGACGACGAGCTGGCGCTCCTCGCCGACCTCGGGCAGGCGATGCGCGACGCGAGCATCTGCGGCCTGGGCCAGACGGCATCGTCGGCCATCGAATCGGCGTTCCGCGCCGGCCTCGTCGCGTTCCCCCGGCAGGCGGAGGCACGAGCGTGAGCAGCGAGATCGCCCACATCTTCAGCGAGCCGCCGGCGCGCTCCACGCGGATCCCGGGGCCGCCGCCCGTGCCGGCACCAGCCGAGGTGGAGCTCACGATCGACGGCAGCCTTGTCAGCGTCCCGGCGGGCTCCACGATCCTCGACGCCTGCCGCGCCCGATCGATCGAGATCCCGACGCTCTGCTTCCTGGAGAACCTGACGCCGGTCAACGCGTGCCGGGTCTGCGTCGTGGAGGTCGCGGGGGCGCGCACGCTCGTGCCCGCATGCTCGCGGCGCGTGGAGTCGGGGATGGACGTCCAGACCGCGTCCGAGCGTGTGCGGCACAGCCGCCGGCTCGTGCTCGAGCTGCTCGCCTCGTCCGTCGACCTGTCCACGGCACCCGGCGTCGCCGAGATGCTTGACGCGTACGGTGCGGATCCGGCCCGCTTCGGGCCGGCCGCCCCACCGGCGCCGGCCGGGGAGCGCGACGCGCACCAGCCCGGCCACCACCACGCGTCCGACGGGGCCTCCGCGGCGACCGTCGCACAGCCGGTCACGGTCGACAACGATCTCTACATTCGCGACTACGCCAAGTGCATCCTCTGCTACAAGTGCGTCGAGGCGTGCGGCGTCGACGCCCAGAACACGTTTGCCATCGCCGTCGCCGGCCGCGGCTTCGATGCCCACATCTCCACCGAATACGCGACGCCGCTGCCGGCCTCCGCCTGCGTGTACTGCGGCAACTGCATCGGGGTCTGCCCGACGGGCGCCCTCATGTTCCGCTCGGAGCACGAGATGCGGGCCGCGGGCACGTGGGACGAGGCTGCGCAGGCCAGGACCGACACGATCTGCCCGTACTGCGGCGTCGGCTGCACGCTCACGCTCCATGTCCAGGAGGGCACGATCGTGAAGGTCACCTCCCCGCTCGACGCGTCGATCACGGAGGGCCACCTCTGCGTGAAAGGCCGATTCGGATTCACGTTCATGGGGCGCGGCGGGACGACAGCCGGGGACGGCGCCTAGGGGGTTCGCCCGATCTCGGGCGCACGCTCAACCTCGGGGGTTCGCCCGACCGACTCGCCGAGGGCCACGCGCTCCTCGCCCGTGTAGACGTTGAATCCGTCGCCGCGAAGGAACCCGATGAGCGTCATCGAGAGCCGCCTGGCGGCGTCGACGGCCAGGTCGGTGGGCGCGGAGATCGCCGCGACGATCGGGATGCCGGCCACGGCGGCCTTCTGCACGATCTCGAAGCTGACCCGGCCGGAGACGAGCAGGACTCGATCGTTGAGCGGCAGCTCCCCGGCGAGGGCGGCTGCGCCGACGACCTTGTCGAGCGCGTTGTGCCGCCCCACGTCCTCGCGCAGCAGGAGCAGGCCGCCCGCCGCATCGAACAGGCCCGCGGCATGGATGCCGCCGGTCGCCTCGAACAGCGCCTGGGCCGACCGCAGGGCCGCCGGAAGCGCCACGAGGATCGCGGGCGCGACGAGCGGGCCGGCCCCGAGCGGGTCGCAGCGGACGGCGACCTGGTCCAGGGATGCCTTGCCGCAGATCCCGCAGCTGGCGGTCGCGACGAAGTTCCGCGTCGCGATCGCTGCAGGATCGAGGCTCCGGGCCAGGTGGACCGTGACCTCGTTCTCCGGTTGCGCGGTGGTCGCGACGTCGCCGAAGGTCGTCGCCGTGACGTCGCCGGGTCGGATGAGCCCTTCTGTGACCAGGAACCCGACCGCAAGCTCCTCGTCGTGTCCCGGCGTCCGCATCGTCACGGCCACGCTCACCGGCGCCCGACCGTCCGGACCGGCGGCCCGGATCTCCATCGGCTCCTCGCCCACGATCCGGTCGGGCCGGATCTCGGTGCGGCCGCCGCGCACGGCCACCACGCGGACTGCCCTGACGGTGCGTTCGGGCTCGTCGACGGTGCCGGTCACCGGCCGACTCCGTCCACGGGCCGCGTGAGGAACAGTGCCCCGGCAGCCGGCCGAAGGCAGTGCGTCGACTGCATCGCCTGCGCGTAGCCGCCGGCATTGAGGATCGCCACGAGGTCGCCCTCCGCCACCGGCGCCATCGGATAGTCCTCGGCGAAGAGGTCGGCGGCCTCGTTGATGTGGCCGGCGACGGTGACCGTCCGCGTCCGCGCCGCATCGGGCTCGACCACGGGCACGATCTCCTGTGCGTACCGGTAGATGAAGTACATGCTGTCGATGTTCCAGCCCAGGTCCAGGCCCACGAACGTGGTCCCGCCACGCTCCTCCACGGTCACGACCTCGCCGAGCAGGACCGCGCTGTCCTTGACCAGGTAGTCGCCGGGCTCGCAGGCGACGGTGACGCCGAGCGGGCCGACGTGGCGTGCGAGGATCGCCGCGTAGGCGTCGAGCGGGACAGCCTGCTCGTCCGCCCGAGCCGGCACGCCCAGGCCGCCGCCGACGTTGATCTCGTCGATCGGACAACCGGCGTCGAGGAGCAGGCGCGCGACCTCGACCGCACGGACGAGCGCCGTCTCGAACGCCGCGAGGCCGCCGGCCAGCCACCCGGACCCGGCGTGGAAGTGGAGCGCCGTGATCGTGAGACCGTGTCGGTGGGCAGCGGCGAGCGCGTCGTCGAGGCGATCCGCCGCGATCCCGAACTTCGTCGGCCGATCGCCCGCGTAGGCCAGCCCCGGGTGGTATCCGGCGCCGGCGCCGGGATTGATTCGGAGCCCGATCGCCCGGCCCGGCGCCCGCCGCCCGACGCGCTCGACCTGGCTGATCGCGTCGAGGTTCAGGCGAATCGGCCCCGCGGCCAGGAGCACGTCGAGGTCCCTGTCGGAGACGTTCGTGCCGGTGAAGCTGATCTCGTCCGGCAGCCAGCCGTGCGCCAGGGCGTGCGTCACCTCGCCGGGCGAGCAGGCGTCGATGCCGATCGCTCCCGGCGACCCGGGCGTCCCGATGCCGCGCAGGACCGCGAGGATCTCCGGGAAGGGGTTCGCCTTGAGGGCGAAGCGCAACCGGGCCGGAATTCCCGAAGCCTCGAGCGCAGCCGCGAGGCGTCCGGCATTCTCCGCCACGCGGTCGAGGTCGTAGACGAAGCAGGGCGTGCCCGTGGCCGCAGCGATCGGCGCGAGGTCGTGGCCCGCAACGCGGAGGCGACCAGCCGTGGCGTCGAGGCCGGGTCGCTCCCACCACGGTCGTGCGGTGTCGATCAGCGTGGCCATGGCCGGCATGCTACCGGCAGGCCGCCAGCCTCGCCCGGGGCCGGTACGTCGGACCAGCGCACATATCGGCCCAGCCGATCAGGTTCGGGACGCGCGAGCGTGGGATCGCAGCGAAAGCCGAGTTTGGCCGCGTCTCGGAGCGTGGACCGCGCGATCCTGATCGGCAGAACCGATATTTCCGGGCAACCGCACGCCGGGCCGACTTCACGCGACCTCACGCGTCCGCCGGCGGCCGATGGGCCACGCCATGCGAATCGAAAGGGCCTCCGGCATGCCGGAGGCCCTTTGGTGCTGCGCGTGTGCGCCGACGCTCAGGCGCGTCGGAGAGCGAAGCAGTCGCTGCAGTAGACGGGCTTGCCGCTCGTGGGCCGGAAGGGGACCTGGGCCTCCTTGCCGCAGTTGGAGCACGTCGCGGTGAACATCTCGCGAGGACCGCGGGAATACCCGCCGCCACCGCTGCTGCTTCCGCCGCCGTAGCCGCCGCTGCTGTCGCCGTAGCCGCCACCGCCGCCACGATTACCGAAACCGGTGCCGCCGCCGTAGCTGCCGCCGGTGTCGCCACGGGCCGCCTTGCGGCTTGCGCGACAGGAAGGGCAACGCCGCGGCTCCGTGAAGCCTCGCGTCGCGTAGAACTCCTGCTCACGCGCCGTAAAGACGAAGTCCTGGCTGCAGTCCGCGCAGGTCATCACCTTGTCGCTGTACAAAGAAAACCGCTCCTCTGTGCTCGCCGGCGCCCGCGACCCTTGACCGACTGTCTCGCGGGAGTCCGTGAGTGGGAGCGATCGTGTCTGCCGGAAATTCTGTGCCCGCCGTGCGGGCTTGCGCGTGCACGTTAGTTGATCCGCGACACGATGGGAAGAGGGTACTTCACGA
>JADGQH010000114.1 GCA_017881985.1 Chloroflexota bacterium
CATCGCCTGTGTTGCGGCCTGGAGCGCCGAATACACGACGGTGACCCCGGCCAGCACGGCCACCGTGGGCGCGACCGCGGTCCCGAAGAGCGCGACACCTGCGCCGAGCAGCGCGCCTGCCAGCACGGCCCGAAACCCGATCCGGTCGCTCAGCGGCCCGGCGAGCGGCGAGAGCAGCGCGCCGACGAGGACCGCCACGCCCGTGACGAGGCCGACCGCGGACGCGACGTTCGGCTGCCCCCCGTGAAGGCTCTTGACCAGGAGCGGCAGGTAGGGCCGGCTCATCTGGTTGGCGAGCATCGAGACGCCGAAGATCAGGAAGATCCGGCGGACGGCCGGATCGGTGAGCACGCCCGTGACAGCTTGCCGGGCAAGCGAGAAGACGCTCCCGACGGGGGCCACTGATGGTCGGATGTCGCGCGACCCGACCATCAGCAGCGCCACCACGCCGATCGAGAGGAGCGACCCGAGCCAGAAGACGTCGCTCAGCGGGAGATGCAACTGGTCGATCATGACCCCGCCGAGCACGGGCCCGAGCGCGAACCCGAGCGGCCCGGTCGCGCCGAAGAGGGCGGTCACGGTGCCGACCCGGTGGCGCGGCGTCACGTCCCGGAGCGCGGCCAGCATCACACCCGTGTTGCCCAGCTGGAGCCCCACCAGGAGGAGGCTCGCCGCGAGCTGCCACGGCTCACGGGCCAGCGCAACGCCGGCGAATACCACCGCCTCCACGACCGCGGACCGGACGATCACGGCGCGGCGGCTGTACTTGTCGGCCCAGACGCCCCAGAACGGGACGAGCACGATGCCGAAGACGAAGATGAGGCTGCTGAACAGGCCCGTGAACGTGGGCACCTGCGAATCGGGCAGCCCCACGTCGCTCAGCCGGAACGGGAGGAACGCGAAGACCTGGGCGACGCCCATCGCCTCCACGGTCGACGTGATCGCGTAGACGAGCAGCAGGCTCCGCCAGCCCTGCGCAGGTTGGGCCGGTCGCGCGCCGCGCGACCCGACTGCCGGGTCGTGGGGAGGCGGGGCATCGCCCGGCGTCGCCGGCTCCGGGGAGGTCCGGGGAATCATCGTGGGCGAGTGTAGCGGCGGCCCGCTCGATGGCGCGCGCAGCAACATGGCACCATGCCGCGATGATCGAGCCTCCAGCCTTCACGGTTCGTCGCGCCACGCCCGCCGACATCCCCGCGCTCGTGGAGCTGCGGATCGCGTTCGACCACGAGCTTGCCGGCCCGCTGCCCGCCGAGCTGGTGGACGAGCACCGCGCCTCGATCGAGTCGTACCTCCGCTCCCACGTGCCCGACGGGCGCTACCGAATGTGGGTCGCCGATGCTTCGGGCGAGGTGGTCGGGATGGCCGGGCTGGTCGTGATCGACCGTCCACCCCACCCGCGGTCGCGGCGCGCGCCCGAGGCGATGGTCTTCAACGTCATGACGGCCCCTGCGTGGCGCCGCCGCGGCGTCGGCCGCGCGGTGATGGAGGCGGTCATCGCGGAGGGCAGGGCTCTCGGCTGCCGGCGCCTCGTGCTTCGGGCGAGCGATGACGGCAGCCACCTCTACGCGGCGCTCGGGTTCAGGGACCCGGGCAACTGGCGACAGCTCGACCTCGACTGACCCTCAGAGGCCGTCGAGCAGGAAGATCCCCCCGGTCGCCTCGAGCCAATCGGCGACCCGGTCCGCGGCAGCGCCCACGTCGTCGTCGGACACATCGAGCTCCAGGCGTGGCAGCCGGGACTTCGCAGCGAGCTCGCGGAGCAGCGCCTGCTCGCGCACGAAGACCTCCAGGTCGTCGTACTGGTCGGGCTTGCCGGAGACCAGCAGGCGCTCCGAACGGGCGGCCGGGAATGACTCGTCGCGCCGAGTGCACAGGACGATCCGGAAGCCGAGCGGGCGCAGCCGTTCCTCCAGCCAGCGGAAGTCCGGGCTGCCGCCGTGCAGGCGGCGCTGCTCCGCCATGGTCGAGAGGTGGAAGCGGTCCACGATCCAGCTGTAGTACGGCAGGAGCTCGAACAGGCGCGCCCACGTCGCGAAGGTCTCCATCGCACGCGCCTCGTCCTCCGGCCCGTAGTTGATGAGGCCGTGGCCCCACGGGTCGTTGGAGAAGCCGCACCACTCGGCGGACACGAGCGGCGACGGGTAGCGGTACTTGCGGGGCCCAACGATCCGCGGGTGCTCGTTGAGCGCCAGGGCCAGGTCGGTCTTGTGGGTGAGGCGGGTTCCCTCGAGGATCACCTTCGGGCAGCGCTTCGTGCCGGTCATCGGGTCGCGGCGGCGGGTCGCGGCACCGCTACGGCGTCAGCGCGAAGGACGAGGCGATCCTGGCGAAGACCGGCGCATCGGTGGCGGCCCGGGTGGGCGCCGTGCCGAAGGTGAGGACGTAGCCCCGACCGGGCGCGACGACGAGGACCTGTGTGATCGCGGCGACCTCCGTCCCGGCAGCCGAGGTGCTGAGCGGGGCCTGGTAGGCGTACTGGTCGGCGGGTCCCGAGGCCGTCTGAATCCGGACGGGCTGGATCGGCGTCTCCACGAGCAGCGAGACCTGGCGGCCGATCTCGGTGCTGAAGGCGTCGAGGGTCACGGTGGCGGGAAGGACGACCTCCGTGACCGTGACGGCGACGAGCGCCCCGCTACGGACGGTGGCGTCGCTCTCGTCATAAGCGTACGTGGAAGCGGACTTCGGAAGGGCCAGCAGCTGGCTCGCCAGCGAGGTCGCGAATCGAAGGTTCACGGCGTTGTACGCAGCGGCGATCGCCGCGTAGTTCGACCCCATCTGGACGCTGCGCCAGCCGGCCGGCAGGGTGAGCGAGTAGGCGCCGACCGGGCGTGACGACGCCGGGGCATTCGACCCACCAGGGGCCGCCGAGGCGGGCGTGGCGGATGCGGCGGAAGCGGCGGCAGGGCTCGTCGCCGGGCCGGCCGTCGCCGGGCCGGCCGTCGCCGGACCGCTCGTGCCGCACCCCGCGATGAGCGCCGCCCCGAGCCCGACCAGAAGGATCAGCCTGCCAAGGGAGTTACGCCCGCGTCTCATCGGCACGTCGGGTCGTCGGCAGTGGCCGTGTCGTCGGCAGTGGCCGCGGGCAGCTCGGTCGCCATGTGCTGGGATGCCTCCTCTGCGGCGGGTTCAGCGTTTGGGCCGGTCACGCCCCCGACTGTACCGCCGTTCGGGGCTCGGCGCGGCGAGGGAGTGAGCCCGGCGCGAGACCTGCGACCTTCCCGTGTCGCAGCATGCTCCCCACGCTCACCCCAGGGCGATCAGCGCAACTGCAGCCCCCGCGACCGCGATCCCGGCCGCGTGGGCACGTGTCACGCGCTCTCCCAGGAAGACGACCGCCAGGATCACGGTCGTGACCGGGTAGAGCGATGAGAGCAGGCCCGCGACGTCGAGCCGCCCGACCTGGGCGGCCACGATGAACGCCGCGTTGCCGGCCATGTCCAGCAGCCCGACCACGGCCGCTGCCGGCAGCACCCGCGCCGGCAGGCGCGTCGGCTGGCGGCCAAAGCGCGCGAGGAGCAGCACGACGCCCGTCGCCGTCAGGCGCGAAACGACCAGCACCCCGAAGGTTCCGGCCGGGCTGGCGCGTGAGATCGCCACGTTGTAGAGCCCGAGCGCGGTGCCGGCGCCGAGGGCAAGGCCGAGGCCGCGTCGCCCCGTGGAGCCATCGTCGGCCGACGAGACCAGGATCACGGCCGCGATCCCCAGGCCGAAGCCGAGGATCCGGAACGGGCCGGGCAGGCCGGCCAGGGCGATGCCGACGGCGACCGGGATCGCCGCGGCCAGGACGCCGGTGACCGGTGCGACGATCCCCATCCGGCCGCCCGCGAGCCCGCGATAGAGGGCCGCCAGGCCGATCGCCCCGCACGTGCCTGCGGCCACCGCCCAGGCGGTGTCGTGGAGCGTGGGCACCCCATCGCCGCGCAGGATCATGATCAGGAGGGCCGCCCCGGCCCCGATCGCCTGGGCCGCGGCAAGGACGCCCATGACGGGCGCGCGGCGGCCGGTGAGCCCGCCCCCGAAGTCGGCCGCTCCCCACGCTGCCGCTGACGCCAGGCCCAGGACGACGGTCAGGATCGCGGGGTCGATCGGGCGTCCTTCAGGCGACGACCGGGGCGCCGGCCTCCTCGGCGTCGTCGGGCGCGGTGTCGAGCGCGGTCGGTCCCGGCAGGACGACCACGCGGTCCGCCTGCGCGTCGTAGCGTGCCGAGGTGGTCAGGTAGATGACCTGGAAGTCCGAGGCAAGCTCCCGAAGGACCGCCACGGCACGGCCGGCGCGGTCGTCGTCGAACGTCACGAACGGGTCGTCGAAGACCATCGGCGGGCGGCGGTCCTGCGTCACGAGGCGAACCAGGCCGAGGCGCGCCGCCAGGTAGACCTGATCCAGCGTTCCCTGCGAGAGATCCTCGACGCCGACCCAGTCGCCACGCTCTGGCGCGAAGACCCGGATGTCCAGGGTCTCGTCATCCACCCGCACACGGCGATAGCGACCGCCGGTGAGCCGCTCAAGGTCTCCCCGCATGCGCTTCTCGAGATACCGTGTCGCCTTCCGCATCGTCGTCCGCTCGGCCTTCACGATCGCATCCAGGGCGAGCTGGTAGACCCGCGCCCGGCGCTGCAGGGCGGCCAGCTCCTCGCGCCACGCCGCCAGCCGCTCCACCTCGCCGGCAACCTGCTCCGCGTCGACCTGGTTCTGCTCCACCCGCGCCCGTGCGCCGGCCTCGTCATCGCGGGCCCGTTCGAGGGCGCCCTCCTGGTCGCGTACCTCCACCTCCAGCCGCTCCCGGGCGCGCGGCTCCTTGGCGATCGGCCCGAGCGCCGCGAGCGCGCCCGATTTCTGCTCGACGTCGAGCGCGGCGGCGTCCCGGAGCGTCGGGAGCGTCTCGGGCGGGGCCTTCCCCACCAGCCCTTCGAGCTGCGCCCGTGCCCGCCCGATCGCCTGGACATGGGCATCCTCGCGGGACAGGAGATCCTCGGCGGCTGGAAGGTCGTCCAGCCCGAGCGCGGCAAGCTGCGCATCGCGGTCCGCCACGCGCCGCTTCAGGTCCTCCTCGAGCTGGCTTCGGCCGCGGAGGCGGCGGGCGATCTCGTCGTCCCGCATCTGCTTGTGGCGCCGGAAATCGTTCGCCGAGCGCCGCTTCCTGCGGGCGTATGCCGCGAGGCCCAGGCCAACGACCGCCGCCGCCAGGCCACCGAGCATCGCCGGGAGTTCCTTCGTCACGAGGCCGACGATCGCAGCGGCCAGCCCGGCCACCGCGAGCACCGCGGCGGCGATCGCGAAGAGGCGCCAGCGGGGCTCGGGGATCACGATCTCGTAGTTGACGGTGGACGCGCCATCGCCCAGCTGCGCGGTGAGCTCGGCGATCTCGCGGTCAAGGATCCGGAGCCGCTCGACCACCTGGCGGAGGACCGGCAGCGCCTGGCCCGACGGGTGGCTCCCCTCGAGGGTCGCGATCTCCTCGGAGACGGCCACCGCCTGGCGATAGCGCTCGAACCGCTCCCGGGCGACGCCGCGCTCGGCGGTCAGCCGCTCGGCCTGGCGGGCCTTCTCCAGGAGCGAGCGACGCTCGGCCAGCGACGTGTCGACCTGGGCACGGTGGGCGCGGGCGACGACGAGCGCGTCGCGATCGCGCTCGAGCCCGGCAAGCCGCGCCTCGCCATCGCTCACCAGGGCCTCGGCGCGCGCGACCGCCTGGTCGGCGACCCGGAGCCGGCCGGGATTCTTTTCGCCCTTCGCCTGGAGGTCGTGAAGCGTTCGTTCGAGGCGCCGCTTCACCGCGCTGGTGCCCCGGTCGGCGCCGCTGATCGACGCCTGGAGCCGGTCTCGCAGCGCGCCCTCGTCGCGCGCGAGGTCGTCGACCTCGTGGTGCCGCACGGACGCCGTGGAGCGGAAGAACTTCTCCGACGGGATCCCGGTCAGCTCGGCCAGCAGCTCGTCGGCGCGGGCCGGGTCGGTGGTCATCGCCCCGTCGAGATCGAGCCGCACGGTCCCCCGCGCGCCGCGGAAGTCCTTGATGACGCTTCCCTCGCGGATCCCCTCGAGGTCCTCCTGCACGAAGTCGAGCTGGACGGCGGGCCGTGCGTCCTCCCCCGAGTCCCAGGAGCGGAGCCCGTCGATCTCCGCGCCCCCGGCCGTGACCCGCCGGAAGAGGCCCACCTCCAGCGCGCGCTGGAGGGTCGTCTTGCCGGCCTCGTTCGGGCCCCGGATCACGGTCAGGCCGGGGGCGAGCTCGAGGTCGAGGTCCCGGTGGACCCGGAAGTCGCGGACCCGGACGCGCGTGATCCTCACAGCGCCACCTCGCGCCCGTCCAGCATGAGACGAGCCAGCCGGAGCGCGTCCCGCAGCTCGAGCGACTCGTCGTGCCGGTCGCTGGCCTCGGCCTCGGCGATGGATGCCTGCAGGTCGCGCACGAGGGCCCCGGCGATCGTGTCCGGCGGCGGAGGCGGCCCCTCGGGAAGCGCGGCGGCGGCGCCATCCCGAACGCGGAGCCGGAAGAAGCGCTCCGCGAGCTCGCGCTCGACTTCGTCCGGCGCCACGTCCAGGTCGTCGCGACGGACGCCGATCAGGCGGACGTCGAGCACCAGGTCGGGGTCCGCCAGGCGCGTGATCTGCTCCACCAGGGCGGGCTGTCCCGCGAGCGTCCCGGCGTCGACCTCCAGGCGTTCGAACCGGGTCCGTCCGACGCGGCGCTCCTCGACCGTGACGTGGCGGGCACCGGCGCGCTCGTCGAGCGTGACGAGCAGGACGACGCCCGCCCGGTCCTGGTCGACCGCGACCGGCTCGGGCGCGCCGCTGTAGGCCCACGCGGTCCCGCCCGCCTGGCCGCGCTGCGTCGAATGCCAGTGGCCGAGGGCGAGGTAGTCGAGGTGCGAGGCGGTGATCTCGGCGGTCGTGAAGACCACCTCGTCCGCGTCGGTCTTGCCAGGGATGGCAAGCGACCCGTGGATCAGCCCGACATGCCAGCGCGCTCGACCATCGGGAGCCGCGTCGAAGCCGGCGAGCGGGCTGCGCGGCGCGCGCTTGGTCGGGAAGACGAACCCGTGGATCGCGAGGTCGAGGATCCCGTAGACGACGTCCGGGCGCTCCGGGGTGAGGACCACCAGGCGGTCCGAGTCCGGCAGCAGGCCCGCCATCGCGGCAAGATCGTAGGCGCGATAGACGGAGGCGCGGTCGTACACGTCATGCGTGCCGGGGATGATGACCACGCGGATGGCGGCATCGGTCAGGCGCTTGAGCTCCGCAACGGTGCGCTCCACCGAGCGTCGCGGCTGCGTGTTGGAGTCGAACAGGTCGCCGGCCACCAGCAGCACGTCGGCCTTCTCGGCGAGGGCAAGGTCGACGGTGGCGCGGAACGCGGCGAACTGGCGCTCGCGCTGGGCCGCGGCCTGGTTTCCCAGGTCCGTGTGCCGGGCGCCGAGGTGCACGTCGGCCGTGTGGATCAGGCGCAGCATCCCGGGCATTGTGCCGCATCCGGCGGGCGTTGCCCGAGTGCGTGTGCGATCCGAGCTGCAGCACCCCGAATGAGGCCTGCCCGCGACTCCGCTCGCCGGGCGCCTCACATCACAGCAGGAGCGCAGTGGCCGCGCTGTCGCGCTGCCGCTCCGGGGTTGCGCGCGGCCCATGCGACGGTGATGGCTGAGGCCCGTGCGGGCAGGTTATCCCGCCTTGGCGTACTCTCGACCGCGGATCGGCTCGCGCGTCCTGACCTCGCCGCCCAGCCGGGCGGCCATCACGAGTGGCTCCTTCCGGGTATCTGATGAGCGAGCATCGGAGACGGGTGCGTCAGGCCGCACCCTCCCCCGCGGACATGCAAAGGACGGATGTCGCGGCAACGCGCCCGCCCGCTGCTGCGGCGACGAGCTCCGACAATACCGAGACGCTGCCCCACGACATGGACCTCCACCGCTCGATCATCGATCACATGGTGGAGGGCGTCGCGTATTGCCGGATGCTGTTCGACGACGAAGGGCGACCTGTCGACTACATCAACGTGGACGTCAACCCGGCGTTCGTGGAGCTGACCGGCCTGCGAGATGCTGTCGGCAGCCGGATCACGGAGGCCATCCCGGGCATCCGGGAGGCGAACCCGGAGCTCTTCGAGATCTACGGTCGGGTGACCCGGACCGGCATCCCCGAGCAGTTCGAGACCTACGTGCCAGGCCTCGCGCGGTGGTACTCGGTGCGGGCCTTCCGCCCGCAGCCGGAGCACTTCGCGGCGGTCTTCGAGAACATCACGGAACGGAAGCTCGGCGAGCAGGCGCTGCGTGCGTCCGAAGCGCGCATGCGCGGAGCGCTGGACGTGATGCTCGACCCGTTTCTCGTCTGTGCCTCCATCCGCAGTGCCGACGGGACCATCACGGGCTTCCGGGCGGTCTTCGCCAATCGCGCAGCCGAGGCGTTCATGGGTCGAATGCCCGACACCCTGTCGGGCGCGCCGGTGCCCGACCGGATGCCATACCTGGGCACCGCGCCGTTCTTCGAGACGTTTCGTGCCGTCGTCGAGACCGGCGAGCCGTGGACGAAGGAGGACGTGGAGTTCCTCGTCCCGGGCTCGGACGGGTCCCCGACGAGAGGCGTGATCGACATCCAGGTCGCCAGCTTCGACGACGGGTTCTTCGCAACCTGGCGCGACGTGACGGAGCGCACAGCCTCTGCCGAGGCCCTGCACCAGAGCGAGCATCGCTTCCGGCAGTTCTTCGAACGGACCCCCGACTACGTGTACCTGGTCTCCCTCGATGGGCGGCTGATCGACGCGAATCCGGCGGCAGGGGAGGCGCTCGGATACGTGCATGACGAGCTCGTTGGCATGTCGGTCGAGACGATCTACGCGCCCGAGTCCCGGGGGAGCATGGCCGAGCTCTTCGAGCGGTGGAGCAAGACAGGCCCGATCGCCAACCTGGAACAGGTCCTCCTGACGCGCGAAGGCGAGCGACGCACGGTCCTCCTGAGCGCATCGATGATCAGGGACGGTGGCGGGCGGCCCCTCTATTTCCTCGGGGTGCAGCGCGACATCACCGAGCTTCGGGAGGCGCAGGCGGACGCGGACCTCGAGCTGCGCCTCAGCGCGGTCCTCACCGAGAGCCTCCAGTCCATTCCCGACGGGGCGGGCGTTGTGGAAGCCGCGCAGGTGATCTGTGACCAGCTCGCCACGCTCCCCTTCGTCGACACCGCGACGGTGCAGGCGTTCCTCGGGGCCCGCGACGTACAGAACATCGCCCAGAGTGCCCCGGTCGGGTACCCGGTGCCAGTGGGCACGTTCCTGCCCCCGATTCGCGCTGCGGTCGTGCGCGAGCGGGCAGCCCGCGGAGCCTGGGCGGAGTACGTGTCCGAGGATCCGGCCGACGGCTGGATGCCGGGCACGATCGCGAGCGGGCTCAAGGCGCTTGCCTTCGGGCCGAT
>JADGQH010000115.1 GCA_017881985.1 Chloroflexota bacterium
GTGGTATCCGAGGTAGATCCGGCTGACGCCCACCGCGAGCGCCACGACCACCGCCATGACGACGGCCGCGATGCCCAGCCTGCGACCGAACACCGACCATGCGATGAGCGCGAGGGCCACGTAGAAGATGATCCCGTTCATCGTGTGGCCGCTCGGGAAGCTGTAGTCGGGCAGAACCTGCGCCCAGGGCAGCTGTTGTCGCGGTCGTGCGAAGAAGAGCTTCATCGTGGCCTGGAGGACGAGGCTGCCGCCTGCCGCGACGCCGAGGAACAGCGCGGCGCCGTACCGCCGCTTCCAGACCAGCCCCGCGACGACGATCACGAAGATCGGCACGATGACGAGGCTCGACCCGATGTCCGTGAACGTGTTCATCACCGTGTCCAGGCCCGGCGACGCGATGCCGTGGAGGAAGGGTGTCGCCCACGTGTCCAGCGCGAACACCTCCTGGGTGCGCACGCCCTCGGCGATCGAGCCGAGGACAACCAGGCTTGCGATCAGCCCCACGAAGCCTGCGACGATCGTCCCCGTCGCGGTCCCGAGTGGGGGACGAGTGACGGTCCCGGGTGCCGCGGGACTGGCCGCATCGACACGGCCCAGCGGACCCGCTGCGCTCGCCGGACCGGTCTCGCTCACCTGCCCGCCGGCGGGCTCGACCGTGTCACCCGGGTGCGTCACGTGCGGCTCCCAGGCTTCCGTTCCGCGTGGCCGGCCGCGGGCCTGTCGGCCCAGCCCCCCGGCCGCGTGAACCAGGCGTACAGGCCCAACGCGGTGATCGCCCCCAGGAAGCCGCCGAGGAGATCGCTCGGGTAGTGCTCGTCGAGGGCGAGGCGGGCGATCCCGACGAGCACCACCTCGATTGCCACGAGGATGACGAGCGCGAGCCTGAGGCGGAACGGCCGCGAGCTTCGCCAGCTCCGCACGGTGATCAGCCCCAGGATCGTGAGGACCTCGAGCACGTGTCCGGACGGGTAGCTGTAGATGACGCCCGGGATGCCGTCGCCGCTGCCCGATGGCCGGGGTCGGCCGACGAGCTGCTTGACGCCCTCGCTGCCCGCGGTCACGGCCACCAGGATCAGGACCACGAGCACGGCTTCTCGATGTCGCTTCTCGCGGATGAGCCAGAGCACGAACACGACCCCGATGACGATCAGCGGGATGTTCGCCGATTGCGACATTGCCTGCCAGACAAGCGGAATGCCATCCAGCCCGCGCCCGAACGCGAGCCACGGCTGGTCGAACGGGAAGATGTACCCGAGCGCCAGCGCTACCGTGACGGCCACGAGGCCGACGAAGGCCAGGAGCGCGATGATGAGACTGCTGCCGCCAGCCCAGCGTTCGCGCGACGGTCGGTCACCGCTCGCGACGCTCACGCCTGCACCCGCTGCGGCGCCGCGACACCGCCGGGCCGGCCCCCCTGGCTGGGCATCGCCCTGCCCTTCATCGCGGTGTCGCCTGCGGAGGACGCGGCGGCCCCGTGAAGCGGGCCGAGCCCGGAATGCCCCCCGGAATGATCGACGCCATCGTCCCCACCCTCGATTCGCAGCACCACGGAGAGACTGCGAGCGAACCGAGCAACTTGCTGGATCGCCGCTTCGCGCAGCACCGTCGCGATGCGCGAGTGTGGCGGGTGACCTTCACGACGTCATGACCTCACGTCATCCGCGGGGGAATCTCCCGCACGTGTCGCTGACGAGACCGGACGGGCAGGGGCTGAATGGAGCGACGGCGGCTCCATCGAGCCGCCGTCGAGTTCGGGTGCCAGCGTCCGGCGCGAAGCCGGGCAACCGTTCAGGTCAGGCGGTCGGCTCCGTGTCGCCGAACGTGCCGGGGTGGGTGCGCTCTGCGGCATCCTTGTCGGGCGTGGTCTCCTCGCCAGCGGCGAAGGTGCCCAGGTTCTCCTTGCGGGCCGCGGCATCCTGATCCGGCGTTGTCTCCTCGCCTGCGGCGAAGCTGCCCGGATCGTCTCGTGCATATCGGTTCGGGTACTCCGTCACAACGGTCTCGGTGACCGGCGTGGTCGGGACGGGCGTGGCGGTCTGCGTGATCGTCGTCTCGGTCGTTCGCGTCTCGGTCTCGTTCATGGTCTGCCTTTCGGGGCCCTCGTGGGGTCCATGCCTGGAGCCGGCATCCGTCGGCTCATCTGCTCGAATCGAGGAGGTGGTCGCCTTCTCCGGGAAGGCGGCGAGGGCGGTCTCGGGACTAGATGACCTTGAGCAGCCAGAGGACCACCAGCACGATGATGATCACCCCGACGATCCCGACTCCACCAGTTCTGCTGTTCATCTCGATCTCCCGTTCAGTGACCGCAGGCCATTCGCCCGTCGCATGTGCGTCAGGCGCGCAGCGACGGCTTCACATCGTTGGCTCGGGCGTCGCATCGGGCTCGCCTCCAGGACCATCAGCCTGGCGGCCGGCCCGGCGGATGTCGTCACCGAGATTCCCGAGATCCTTGCCGACCTCGTCCCCGGCATTGCCGACATAGTCCTTCGTGTCCGTGCCGTCGATGCCGCGGGCGGACTTCTTGATGTCGTTCTTGACGTCGCGGAACGTCCGCTTGGCTTCGTCCATCGACCAGTCTCCTTCCCGGCCCAACACCGGGGACGGGATGCCGTCCGTGCCGGCTACGGTCCTCGCGAACCTGATGACACGAGGCTCCCAGGCCTGAGGTGAGCTATGAGCGCCGGACCTCGCGGGTCACGACGGTCTTGTCATCCTTGACCTTCTGGTCGAGCGCGCCGCCCGTTGCGCCGGCCGCTGCGCCGATCGCGCCGCCGACCACGGCTCCGACGGGCCCGCCGACGACCGCGCCGGCGACCGCGCCTGCTGCGCCGCCGAGGAACGCGCCGCCAGCTTCCTCGTCACCATGCGGGACGCCCGTCGCGAAGTCCTTCTCGATGGTCCCGCGAGGCTCCCCGGCCTGCTCCGTGACGGTCTCGCGCTCGATGATTCGATGCTCAGTCATGACTCGGTCTCCATGCCATGGGTATGGGTCGACGCACGCCGCTCCTGAGATCGAGTGTGCTGGCCGAGGGCGCCGAAGTCATGACAGCCCGTCATCTCGCCGGGCGTCGCGCAGGTGGTCGGCCGCTTCGCGTTCGAGGACGGCGAGGCGGGTGGAGTCGCCGGGGAACTCGGTCAGGTGCGCGAGCGCGATTCAGGGCCTGTTCTTCGGCTTTCGGACGGCGTCCTGGACGTCGCCCAGGCCCTTCTGGGCGCTGCCCTGGGCCTGCCTGGCCTTGCCGCGGACTTCATCCTGCTTGCTCCCGACCACCTTGCCCAGGCCTTCCTCGACCTTGCCCCGAGCCCTGTTGAGCGTGCCCTTCACGTGCTCATCGGTCATCACGACGTCCTCCGACCGGGCATGCCCGCGTGGTTATGGCGCCCCAATGCGATCGCGGGGAGCCTCGGCGAGCAGCGCCTCGGGCGTCCCGAGGCACCTGTGAGTCTCCAGCCTGGGCCTACCCACGTCATGACAGTCCGTCATCGGCGTGGCTCAACTCGCGGCTGGTCGAGCAAGGGGCACGTTCGAGACGGACCTGCTGCCCTCCCGACGCGTTCACGGCTCTATCCTGTCGCTTGCAGGAACCAGCCAGTTAAGGAGATCTGGACGTGCCACCAAGCAAGGACCCCAAGCCGTACACGATCGGCGAACCGTTTGATATCAGCGTCCTGAAGAAGGCGAAGCCCGCGCGGGCCGCTTCGACTCGTGACGTGGTCCTGGAGAAGGCCATCATGCAGGCGGCGGCCGCCGCTGAGTCCCAGGTCATTCGGTTCTTCTTCGACCCGGAGAAGGACAAGGTTGCGACAGTCAAGGCTGCAGCCAAGCGCATCGTGAAGGCCATGGATGTGCCCGTGAATGTCGGCTACAGCAAGACCAGGTTCCCGAATGCGATCCTGCTCAGCCGGGGTGTGTTGAGCAACCGGAGTCGTCCCTCGAAGTAGCCCGTCGATCCGGCCATCCAGAACTGCCCGGCGGGCGCCCCGCTCGCCCCAGCCAGGAGCACCGTCTCAGGCCGCGGGTCAGCGGGGCAGTCGGCGTTTGGCCGGAGAACCGGCGAACGTGCGCGTCCGGGCGAGGAGCTGGCGTTCCGTGAGTGGGCCGCCCTTCTCGACGTCGACTCGTCGCGTGCGGCCATGGCCCTGGTCATCGGCGCGGACCTGCTCCGCGAAGTGCTCGACGACCTCGCCGTCACCGATCAGCAGCAGGTCGTCGTCGTCTGGCAGGACGTGGGCGACCTGGGCGAAGAACGTGCGCATGTGCTCGTCGCGGTGGCCCTCGCCGGCAGGGTGGTTCTCGGTGGGTGGCCGTCCGGTCGAGCGGTGCCGGCCGGGGACCGTGGAGTCGATGCGGTGGCGCAGGGCGGCGTCGCCGCTCCAGCGCACCACCGAGGCGAAGTCGGCGGACATCCAGACGCCGGTGGCATGCGGACCGGACATCGCGGTTCCTCCTATCTTGGGGAGTCGCCCCCGCTCATCAGCCATGGGCGACCGCGGCCGAGTGGCCCGGCCTACCAGTGGATGGCGCCACTCAAGAAGAGCAACGTCACCGCTATCACCACGATCACCGCCAGGACGCCAGCGAGCATCCGCGCACCCTTCGAGAGGTGATACGGATTACCCGTCGTCTCCTCGTATGACCGCGTCTTGCGGTCGTGCTCCTGTCGTTCGTTCCTGTTCCGGCCGCTCTCGTCCTGGTTCGCGATCTTCTGGACTCCCTTCCCACGATCTCGACGATCGTCGGGCAAGACTCGCCGCACCGGTCGCCCATCTCCGGCTTTGGCGCGGCAGAACCCGTTGGTCGGCTGTTGAGTTTGGCGTCGGTGCGCGACGAAGTCATGAAGATCCGTCATGTCCCGGAGCACCGCGATGGGGGCGTTTGGGGCTCGGGTCCAAGACCTCAGACTCGGGCAGCACTTCCGACGGTTGCGCCGCTCTCGCAGCTGGACTGTCAGTCTCCCGAGCCCGAGCGACGAAGCTGGCGCAGCGCCTGCCAGGCCGGGATTCACTGTCGACGATCGCCGGCTCCTGATACTGTTTTCGGCGACCGAACGGTCGAGTCGGCCTGATCCCGATTCACCCCAGAACAACGACGATCGCGAGCGAGCCATGGCCGGGCCTATTCGGGTGGAGCACCCCCGGGGGCACAGCGTCGCGGACCTCGCGGGGCTTGCCGCCGATGCCGAGCTCCGGTATTCGACCGACGCGGAGCCCGGGATCGCGCGCCGTCGCGCCGGACGGGGCTTCCAGTATCGGGGGCCCGACGCCGCAGCGATCCACGAGGCGGCGACGCTGGCGCGGATCCGCTCGCTCGCCGTCCCACCGGCCTGGAACGACGTGTGGATCTGCCCCGACGCTCGCGGCCACCTGCAGGCTGCGGGCCGCGACGCCCGCGGACGCAAGCAGTCCCGCTACCACCCGGCGTGGCGCGCCAGGCGCGACGAATCGAAGTTCGGGCGGATGGCGGCGTTCGGTCGCGCGTTGCCGCGGGTCCGACGACGCGTGGCGCTGGACCTTGCCCTCCCGGCGTTATCGAAGGAGAAGGTGCTGGCGACGGTCGTCCGACTCCTCGAGGCGACCTCCATGCGGGTCGGTAGCGAGGCGTACGCGCGGGCCAACGGCTCCTTCGGACTGACCACACTGCGTAACCGGCACGTCACCGTGTCCGGCGACGCGCTTCGATTTCGATTCCGGGGTAAGAGTGGCAAGCTCCACGAGGTCGGTGTTCGCGACCGGCGGCTGGCCCGCATCGTCGCCCGCTGCGAAGCACTCCCCGGACAGGAGCTGTTCCAGTATCTCGACGATGATGGCGAGCCCCGGTCGATCGAGTCCGCGGACGTGAACGGCTATCTCCAGGACGCGGCGGGCATCCCGATCACGGCCAAGGACTTTCGGACCTGGATCGGCACGCTCATCGCGTTTCAGGCGCTCCGATCTCAACCGGGCCCACACGCGGCGGTGGGACGACCGCGCGCGACGGTCGTGCGGGCTGCGGAGGCGGTGTCCGAGGTCCTGGGCAACACGCCCGCCGTCAGCCGCCAGAGCTACATCGCCCCCCTGGTCGTCGAGGCGTACCTGGCCGGGACGTTGCCGCGCGGTCGGTCACGGCGTCCCGGTCCGATCGAGGCGGCTCGGGGGTTCGGCCGCCGCGAAGAGCTCGCGCTCGTGCGCTTCCTCGAGCGAGGGTCGCCGGCGACGTAGGGTCGCGCCACGGTCACGCTCCATCGACCACCGCGCAGGGCGCTCGCCCCGTCCGGGCTCTCCATCGTTCGCTCGGGGGTCGTGGCTGGGTCGTCCCAGGGCTGGGCCCGTTATGGGCGCTGGACCTCGCGCGTGACGACGACCTTCTCGTCCTTGTCCTTCTCATCGATCGCGCCGGCCGTGGCACCCGTCGCCGCGCCGATCGCGCCTCCGACCACGGCTCCAACGGGCCCGCCGACGACCGCGCCGACGATCGCGCCGGCGACGCCGCCGCCGACCGCCCCTCCGGCCTCCTCGTCTCGGTGCCGGACGCCCGTTCCGTAGTCCTTGCGGAGCGTCGCGCGACGTTCGACGCCGTCCTCAGTGATGGTCTCGCCCTGGATGACGCTTCTCTCCGTCATGGCTCCCCTCTCGTGTCGTGGATAGGCGCCGCCGCACGCGGCTCACGGACCCGAGTGTGTTGTCTGTGTGCGACGCGGTCATGACCATCCGTCATGTGCCCGAGGCCGGGCCGGGTGGGGGCCATCGATGGCCACAAGCGCGGGTCGCGACGACCCCTCGGCTACGCCTTCTGGCGCAGGTGGTCGGCCGCTTCGCGCTCGAGGACGGCGAGGCGAGTGTAGTAGTCGGGGAACTCGGTCAGGTGCGCGAGCGCGATCTTGCCGGTCACGATCTCATCGTCTCCGCTGACGTCGGTTTCGGGGTCCCGGGGTCCATGCTCGAGCTCGACACCGAGCCCCATCCGGAACTGCTCGAGGTCGAACCCCAGTGCCTTGAAGTCGATCCCGAGCTTGGTCGCGATAGCGCGCGCCTGATCTTTCGTGAAATACTGCTTGGCGGCCTGGTCAACGGTTCCCATTGCCATCTCCTTCGGGTGAGACGTGAGACTGAGAGGGACTGGCGGCCTCGGGCGGCAACGCTCGGGTCACTCTGACCACGACCGCACCAGGTCCCCGAGGCGTGGAACGTGACGCCAGCATGCGTGGCCGAGCCCCCGACGTCATGACGGTCGGTCATGCCGCGCGGGACGGCTCGAGGGAAGCCGCAGCCGGGTCGAGGGAGTGGCGCCCGGATCGGCTGGGAAACCGGCCGCGGAGTCAGTTGGCGGCGGGTTCGCCGGTGGCGGGTTCGCGGGTGGCGGGTTCCCCGCCCCAGCCCGTGTTGGAGAAGGTCGGGATGAAGCGGTAGCCCTCGCCGGGAACGGTGGCGATGAAGCGTGGGTGGCGGTAGTCGTTCTGGAGCTTGATGCGCAGGCTCCGGATGTGGCGGTCGACGATGTTGCTCTCGGCCACGAAGTCCACGCCCCAGATCGTGTCGAGGATCTCTTCCCGGTTGACGACGCGCCCACCGCGACTCGCGAGGAGGTAGAGCAGGCTCTGCTCGATCCCGGAGAGGTGGACGACCGAGTCCCCCGCGTGCACCACGCGATTGACGATGTCGATCTCGATCTCGCCGAGCTTGATCACCGGGATGAGCGGCAGGTCGATCCCCGTCGCCCGGCGGCTGATCACCACGGCCCGGGCAAGCAGCTCCTCCGGCGAGAAGGGCATCGTCAGGATGTCGTCGACGCCCAGGTCGAAGGCCCGCAGCTTCGTCTTGAGGTCTCCCCGCCGGGTGAGGCCCAGGACCGGCGTCCCGCTCCGCTTCAGCGTGTTCGAAGCCCCGAGGAGCTTCAGCACCGCGGTGCTGTCGTCGTGGTCCATGTCGACCACGGACATGTTCGGGACCCAATCCTCGAGGATCGTCTGCACGTCGGCGAGAGACCTCGCGGCCCGGACGACGAAGACGCCGTGGTTCAGGGTCAGGGTGATGAGGTCGACGACGAGCGGGCGATCGTGCAGCACGAGCGCTCGGCGTGCCTCGACAACTGGCGTGATCCGCTCCGCAGCCACCGCGATGGTTCTCCCTGCGTCAGAAGCTGCACGTATTGTACGCCCGCCTCATCCGCATCCCGCGACCAACCGGAGCGCTCGCGGCTCGGGGCCTACCCGAGGATCGATGTCACGACGAGGGCGATTGCAGCCACGCCCATGACGATGGTGGTGACCCAGCCGACGACGTTCAGCAGGCGCCCGTTCGTCCGCTCGCCCAACGCCGCGTGGCTGTTCGAGACGAGCATGACGAGGACGAGCAGCGGTGCCGCGACCAGGCCGTTGAGCACCGCGGTCAGGACGAGGGCGGTGATCGGGTTGATACCGAGGAAGTTCATGGCCATCCCCACGAGCGTCGCGGCGATGATCACGACGTAGAACTGCGGTGCCCGCGTGGGCTTTCGATCGAGCCCTGACCGCCAACGGAATGCTTCGGTCACGCCATACGCGGCCGAGCCGGTGAGGATCGGCACCGCCAGCACGCCGGAGCCGATGAGCCCTACCGCGAACAGGAGCACGGACGCGTCGCCGGCCAGCGGACGCAAGGCCTGGGCGGCGTCGGTGGCCGAGGCGACGTCCGTCTTGCCGGCCACGAACAGCGTGGCGCCGGTGGCGAGGATGATGAAGTAGGCCACGATCTCCGAGAAGACCATCCCCGCGATCGTGTCCCAGAGCGCGTACTTGAGCTCGAACCTCGAGGCGCCCTGGCGCTGGCGGAGCTGGCGCCGACCGATGCTGATCTGCTCCTCCACCTCCTGGCTGGCCTGCCAGAAGAAGAGGTAGGGCGAGATGGTGGTGCCCAGGAGCGCCACGAGAATGCCGATATAGGCCGGGTCGAGCCGGATCGTCGGGATCAGCGATCCGGCCAGGACCTTGACGATGTCGGGCTTCGCGAACAGGGCAGCCGCGATGTAGGCCAGGAGGGCCAGGGCCAGCCATTTGAAGACCTTCTCGATCAGTCGGTAGCCACCGAAGACCTGGAGCCCGATGATCCCCAGGCTGACCGGCACGATGAAGATGATCGCCGGGATCGGCACGAGCAGGTTGATCGCCGCGGCAATCGCGCCAATGTCCGCCCCGGCGTTCAGGGTGTTGGCGATGACGAGGGCGATCACGGCCGGATAGAGAGCGCGAGGGTAGTGCTCCCGCAGCACACCCGCCAGACCCTTTCCCGTCACCAGGCCGATCTTGGCGCACATGTACTGGACGGCCGTCTGCATCGGCAGCATCGCGAGGGTCGTCCAGAGCGTCGCGAAGCCGTACTGGGCGCCG
>JADGQH010000339.1 GCA_017881985.1 Chloroflexota bacterium
ATGCCGCCGTCCTACGTGAACGTCGGCGCGTGGATCGGGACCGACACGATGGTCGACTCGCACGTGCTCGTCGGCTCGTGCGCCCAGGTCGGGGCGCGCGTCCATCTCTCGGCAGGCGTCATGGTGGGCGGCGTGCTGGAGCCCGCCGGTGCGCGTCCGGTGATCATCGAGGACGATGCGTTCGTCGGCGCCGGCTGCCTGCTGCTCGACGGCGTGCTGGTCGGGCGGGGCGCCGTCCTGGCTGCGGGGGTCACCCTGACGGGGACGTCGCGCCTGTACGACCTCGTCGGCGAGCGGGTCCTGGCCGGGACGCCCGACGCGCCCCTCTGCGTGCCGCCGGGCGCCGTCGTCGTACCGGGGACGCGCTCGCTGCCGGGCGGGTTCGCGGCGGAGCACGGGCTCGGCGGGCAGGTGGCCCTCATCGTCAAGCAGCGTGACGCCCGGACCGACGCGCGGGTCGCGCTGGAGGAAGCGCTCCGATGACGATGCCGGCCCCGGGCATCGACGCGCCTCGGCGCGGGCGGCCGCCGGCCCGCAACGAGATCCTGCGGGGCGACCGGCTGGGCGGGCTCGACCCGGCCGACCTCGCGGCGCGGTACGGCACGCCGTTCCATGTCTACGACCTCGACGTGATCGAGCGCCAGGTCGAGACGCTGCGGGCGGCCCTGCCGCCAATCGTGGAGATCGCCTACGCGGTCAAGGCCAACCCGGCGCTCGCGGTCGTGGCCCACCTCGGCGCGCTCGGGCTCGGGGCCGACGTCGCCTCCGGCGGCGAGCTCGCCACCGCGCGCCGGGCGGGCATCCCCGCGGAACGGATCGTCGTCACAGGCCCCGGCAAGCGGGACGCGGAGCTGCGCGATGCCGTCGCGGCCGGCGTGCGGGCGATCACGGTCGAATCGCCGGGCGAGCTCGACCGCCTCGAGGCGATCGCGTCCGCCGCGGGCAGGCGGGTGCCCGTCCTCCTGCGGGCGTCCGTCGGGATGGCCGACGGCCTGGAGCGAGTCCGGCTGGTCGGCGACGACGGGGCCGGAAAGTTCGGCATGGACGAGCCGGACCTGCGGGCCGCGGCGCGAACGGCCGCCCGGTCGTCCCACCTGGAGCTGCTCGGCATCCACCGCTTCGGCGCGTCGAACGTCCTCGACGCGAGCCGCCTGGCGGCCCATGTCGCCGAGACGGTGCAGCTCGCGCGCGCCGTGGCCGGGCATGCCGGGGTGGAGCTTCGCCTCGTGGACGCGGGCGGTGGGCTCGGGATCCCGTACGAGCCGCACGAGGAGTCGCTCGACGTGGCCGGCTTCGGGCGCCGCCTGGCGTCGCTCGCGGATGGCTGGGCGGCCACCCCGGGCCTGCGCGACCTCCGGCTGCTCCTGGAGCCCGGCCGCTGGCTCGTCGGGGCCGCCGGTGCCTACGTCGCGCGGGTCGTCGACCGCAAGCGCGTCGGCGAGGCAGAGGTTGCCATCCTCGACGGGGGCGTCCACCACCTGGTCCGGCCGGCTCTCGTCGGGCAGGAGCACCGGGTGCGGATCCTGGGAGCCAGCGCACGGACTGCTCGATCGTGGCCGGTCACCATCGCCGGGCCGCTCTGCTCCGGGCTGGACATCTTCGCGGCCAACGCACGGCTGCCCGCACCGGCCGTCGGCGACCTCGTCGCCGTGCTCGACACGGGTGCGTATGGCTTCACCGAGTCGATGCCGCTGTTCCTGAGCCACCCGATCCCGGCTGAGATCGCGATCCGCGGTGGACGCTCGGCGCTGATCCGGCCGCGCATGGAGCCGGCGGAGTGGCTGGACCGGCAGCTGCTCCCGGCCTGGTGACGGGCTGCTGCTCCCGGCCTGGTGACGGGCTTTCAGGCGGTCTCCCGGTATCATCGTGGGGTGACGGACTTCTACGACATCGACCGCGCGAACGCCCGCCTCCCCGAGGTCCGGGCCGTGCTGGAGCAGCTCCGGTCGGAGCGCCGAGAGCTGGTGGCGCTCCGCGATCGGCTCATCGTGGCGCGCCGACGGGCGGAAGTTCCGAGCAACGGACGGACGCTGGTCGACGAGGCGCTCGGCGAGGCGGCCGACGGCACGCACGGATCGGCGACGTCCGACTCCCCCCGCGTCCTCGACGCGCGGATCCGCGCCGTGATCGACCAGATGCAGGCGGCCGTCGCTCGCCTGGACGAGTGGAGCGTGCAGCTCCGCGACATCGAGGATGGCCTGGCCGACTTCCCCGCGCTCGTCAACGGACGCCAGGTGTGGCTCTGCTGGCAGCTCGGCGAGGACGAGATCCATTTCTGGCACGACCTGACCTCGGGCTTCGGGGGACGGCGACCGCTCATCGAGCTCACGTGACCGGACCTCGCGCGATCGCGGCCCCCGGGCGCGTCATGGAGCGAGGGCGCTCGAAGGCGCATCGGCCGCTGCCGGCCGACGTCCGCCGGGCAGCCGTGGCGCGGGGGCTCGCCGCCTACGAGCGCGGCGCCTGGTACCTCGCCCACGAGGAGCTGGAGCCGGCGTGGATGGGGACCGCCGACCTGGCCGAGCGGGCGCTCCTGAGCGGCCTCATCAAGGTCGCGGCCGCCTACGTGCACGCGGAGCGGGGGAACCCGCTCGGCGTCCGGACGAACCTCCGGGGCGCCCGCGAGCGCCTCGCGGCGGCTGCCGTCACTGCTCCGGCCGCACTCGGCGCGCCGACCGGCCCGGCCGCACCGACGCCCGGGTCGTCGGAGGCCATCGAGTGGATCGACCTGCCGGCGCTCCTTTCCGCGGTCGACGACCGGCTGGCGCGCATCGAGGCGATCTGCGACGGCGCGGAAGCGACGGCGGCGCCGACCGGCAGCCGGGGCACGGACGTGGCC
>JADGQH010000340.1 GCA_017881985.1 Chloroflexota bacterium
GCTGTAATCGTCCCAGCGACTTCGCTCGGCGAGATCCGCGGGGCTGAACTTCCAGCGCTTCGTCGGGTCGTCGACCCGGTCCTGGAAGCGCTGGCGCTGCTCGTCGCGGTCGATCGCGAGGAAGAACTTGACGATCGTCACGCCCTCGTCGGTGAGCATCTTCTCGAAGCTGCGGATCTGCTCGTAACGCGCCCGCCAACGCTCCTCCGGCACCAGCGCGTGGACCCGGACGATGAGCACGTCCTCGTAGTGGCTCCGATTGAAGATGCCGATCTCGCCCCTGGCCGGGACGCGCTGGTGGATACGCCACAGGTAGTCGTGGGCAAGCTCGAGCGCGCTTGGCACCTTGAACGAGGTGACCGGCGTGCCCTGCGGGTTGAACGCCCCGGCGATGACCTTGATCGTGCCGTCCTTGCCGGCCGCGTCGATCCCCTGGATCACCACGAGCACCGCGTGCTTCGCCTCGGCCCAGATGCGAGCCTGGAGGTCGGTCAGGCGCGCCAGGACCTGACTCAGCTCGTCGGTCGCCGGGCCCTTCTCCCGGCCAAGGGTGGCGGCGCAATCGAAACGGCCCAGGTCCACCTTCGACCCGGGCTTCACGCGCAGGAGCGCCTCGAACGCCTTCCGATCGTCTCGCTTCGCCGCCATGCCGTCCTCCCTGGTGTCGCACACGCGAGGGCCCTGCATCGTGCTCGAGCGGCGCGGCTGGTGGTTCATCCTAGAGGCCGCCGAACGCCGTGGATAGAATGCGATTCATCCAGGCTGCGCGCCCGCGGGCCGCCACCATCCCCCGGAGTCCACGCCATGGCAACTGCGACGAACCTCGTCCCGCACAGGATCTTCCTCGCCGGGCGCTGGGTCGACTCGCCGGACATCCTTCGGGTCACGAACCCGGCGCGCCCCGACGAACCTGCCGGCTTCACCTACCAGGCGACGCCCGAGCAGTACGAGGAGGCGGTGCAGGCCGCGGTTGCCGCTTTCGAGGTGACGCGCAGGCTGCCCGCCTACGAGCGCGCGGCGACGCTCCGCAACATCAGCGCCGGCATCCGGGCACGTCGCGAGGAGCTGGGCCGGTTGATCGCGATGGAGGCCGGCAAGCCGATCCGCGACGCGCTCGTAGAGGTGGATCGCGCGTCGCTGACATTTCGGCTCGGCGCGGAGGAGGCGGAGCGGCTCGGCGGCGAGGTGATCCCGCTCGACCTGATGGCCAGCAGCAAGGGCCGGATCGGGATCGTCAGGCGCTACGCGGCCGGCCCGGTCGCCGCGATCAGCCCGTTCAACTTCCCGCTCAACCTCGCCGCCCACAAGCTGGCCCCGGCGATCGCGGCCGGCTGCTCGATCGTCCTCAAGCCACCCTCGAAGGACCCGCTCACGATGCTCACGGTGGCGGAGATCGTGGAGGAGGCCGGGGCGCCGGCGGGATCGGTGAGCATCCTCCCGATGAGCCGCGAGCTGGGGGACCGGCTTGTCGCCGACGACCGGTTCGCTGTGCTCACGTTCACCGGGTCGCCTGCGGTCGGTTGGCCGATGAAGGCGCGGGCCGGCCGCAAGCGGGTCGTCCTCGAGCTCGGAGGCAACGCCGCGGTCATCGTCGACCGCACGGCCGACCTCGCCTGGGCGGTCAAGCGGATCACGGTCGGCGCGTTCGCGTATGCCGGCCAGGTCTGCATCAGCGTGCAGCGGATCTTCGTCCACGACGATGTCTTCGATGCCTTCGTGGAGCGCTTCCGGACGGCCGCGTCCGCGCTGCGGCTCGGCGACCCGCTCGACCCGGAGACCGACCTCGGCCCGATGGTCGATTCGAAGGCGGCAGCGCGCACGCAGGCGTGGGTGGACGAGGCCGTCGCGGCCGGCGCGAAGGTCCTGCTCGGTGGCCGCGCAGACGGCACGTACTTCCCGCCGACGATCCTCGCCGACGCGCCACTCGACGCAAAGGTCTGCTCAGAGGAGGCGTTCGCGCCGTTGGTCGTCCTCGCCCGCTTCTCCGACTTCGGGGATGCCATGGCGCTGGCGAACGACTCGCGGTTCGGCCTTCAGGCCGGCGTCTTCACGAACGACCTCGGGAACGCGTTCAAGGCCTTCGATGGGCTCGAGGTCGGCGGTGTCATCCTCAACGACATCCCGACCTACCGTATCGACCACATGCCGTACGGCGGCGTGAAGGACTCCGGCCTCGGCCGCGAGGGGCTCCGCTACGCGATCGAGGACATGACCGAGATCCGGATCCTCGTCGTCGCCCAGCCGGGTTAGGGAGCGCCATGGATTTTCAGCTCGGCGGCGGCATGCCGATCCTGTTTCTCGTCGGGATCCTGATCGTGGTCCTCTTCTGGGGCCTCGTGATCGCCGCGATCGTGCTCGCCATCCGCTGGCTCATCCGGGCCGACCGCCGGGGCGCGCACGAGGGTCCTGCCACGCCAGACGCCCTCGAGCTCCTTCGCCAGCGCTACGCCCGCGGCGAGATCGACGAGGCCGAGTACGAGCGCCGCAGGACCGTCCTGAAGGGCTGACCGGAGGGTAGGGCAGGGGCGCTCCGGGCGCGCCGAGGGCGTCCGGACCCGCCGCGTCCGGCGCTCGAATGATCCAAGTCGGCGGACGCACTCGCCTTTGGGGCTCGCTGGGTCGGCCGTGCGCGGCTCGCCGGGCCGCCACCCATCTTCCAGATATGACTCCGGATGCTGTTATGCATGGTTCCCGGCCCGGTGACCGTTTGCCGAGCCGCCGCAGGGCTTCGATTCGTGCTCACGGAGATCCGAATCCGGCACTCGGCGACCGCCGGACGGCCACGAACCTCGCATAACAGTC
>JADGQH010000116.1 GCA_017881985.1 Chloroflexota bacterium
TGGCTGGATTCCAGCCCGACCCTCACCGGGGAGCAGACCCGGCTGGTCTCGATGGAGCCGGTCGGCGGGTATGCCGTCGCGCCGACCTGGGGCGACGGCCACCACACGGGGTTCTACACGTTCACCTCGCTGCGCACCCACTGTCCGTGCCCGGAGTGCACGGTCGCCCGCGCCGCCGCCGGCCACCCCGACGCGGCAATCCCGAAGGGAGCACCACGATGATCGTCGCCACCACGCCCTACATCGCCGGCCACCGCGTCATCGAGACGAAGGGGATGGTCTTCGGCCTCGTTGTCCGGAGCCGCGGATTGGGCGGCAACATCATGGCCGGGCTCCGCTCGATCGGCGGCGGCGAGATTCACGAGTACACGGAGCTGCTCGAGGACACCCGGCGCCAGGCCATCGACCGGCTCATCCGCAACGCGACGCTCGCGGGCGGCAACGCGGTGATCTCGATGCGCTTCGACAGCTCGGAGATCGCGAGCACGATGTCGGAGATCGTCGCCTACGGGACCTCGGTCCTGGTCGAGGCGGACGCGTCGCAGACGGCCCCGACGACACCGGTCGAGTGACCCCCGCCGCAGCTCGCGGCGCGCCGGCCGTCGGCGCGCCCGCGGGTGCCTTGGCGTGAGCACAGGCCTCGCCATCGTGCGCGTCCTGCTGGCGTTCTTCGGGGCCCTTGGGCTCATCGTGGGGCTGGCCATCATCGTGGGCGGCGGTCCCGAGGCGTTCGCCGGGCTGTGGCTCGTCTTCACCGGCGGGGTCCTCCTGCTCGCGGTCGCCTTCGAGCGGCAGCGCTACCGGAACGAGCAGGCGGACCGTGCCGGATCCGAGACTGGGCCCGGCGGCGGGGAGCGTCTCGACACGCCGATGGAGGCGCGGTTCCGGCGTACCGACGAGTTCTTCGAGGACCCGACGAGCCGCCAGCGGATGCGCGTCTGGCTCGACCCGACGACCGGCGAGCGCCGCTACCGCGCCGAGGGGTAGCCCGCCTCTTCCGATGCCGGCTACCCGGACTGGATCCCGCGGCGGTTGGCTCGTGGGGGCGTGCTACGATCCCGGGTCCGTGGACTCGCGCACTCCCGCCTTCGCGTTCGTGACCGCCCCTGGAGCCGATCCTCCCGCATGACCACGCTTCGTGTTCGCTCCCCGCGCGCCGGAAGCCGCCGGCGCCCGGCCGCGCTGCCCTACCTGAACCGCGAGCTCTCGTGGCTCGACTTCAACGCGCGCGTCCTCCACGAGGCCCGCGACGAGCGCAACCCGTTGCTGGAGCGGGCCAAGTTCCTGGCGATCTTTGCCTCCAACCTCGACGAGTTCTTCCAGGTGCGCGTGTCGGGCCTCCTGGAGCAAGTCGCCTCCGCGAGCGGCAAGCGCTCCCCTGACGGGCGCACGGCGGCCGAGCAGCTGGCCGCGATCCGCGCCCGGGTCCATGAGCTGGTCCGCGAGCACGCCCGGCTCGTGGCCGAGGTGCGCACCTCCCTGGCGGCCGAGGGGGTGGCGATCCTCGACCACGCGGCGATCCCCGAGCACCACGCCCGCCTTCGCGAGCGCTATCTCGAGGAGATCTTCCCGGTCCTGACGCCGCTCGCCGTCGCGCCCGGCCACCCGTTCCCCTACATCAGCACGCTCAGCCTGTCGCTGGCCGTGGTGGTCCGCGATCCCGACGCCGGGGAGCAGCGCTTCGCCCGGGTCAAGGTTCCCCAGATCCTGCCGCGCCTGGTCGCCGTGGACGCGCACGCCTACGTCCCCCTGGAGCAGGTCATCGCCGCGAACCTCGACGTGCTCTTCCCCGGCCTGGAGATCGTCGAGTCACATCCCTTCCGGGTCACCCGGGATGCGGACTTCGACATCGAGGAGGACGAGGCAGGGGATCTCGTGTCGGCCATCGAGCACGAGCTCCGCCAGCGGCGCTTCGGATCGGCCGTGCGCCTCGAGGTGGAGGACGAGATGCCGGACGGCGTCCGCGACTTCATCCTCGACGGGATCGGCCTGCGCCCCGATGACCTGTATGCCGTCCCGGGGATCCTCGACGCGACCTGCTTCTGGCAGCTCGCCACGCTCGACCTGCCCGAGCTGCGCGACCCGCCGTGGAAGCCCGTCATCCCGGCACGACTGACGCCGCACGACGAGGGCGACGCAGTGGACGTCTTCGCCGCGGTCCGGCAGGGCGACATCCTGGTCCACCACCCGTACGAATCGTTCGGCGCGTCGGTCGAGCGCTTCATCGCACAAGCCGCCGACGACCCCGACGTCCTGACCATCAAGATGGCGCTCTACCGCACCTCGGGCGACTCGCCGATCGTGCGGGACCTGATCCGCGCCGCCGAGCAGGGCAAGCAGGTGGTGGTCCTCGTCGAGATCAAGGCCCGCTTCGACGAGGAGGCGAACATCGTCTGGGCGCGCAAGCTCGAGCAGGCGGGCGCGCACGTCGTCTACGGCCTGGTCGGCCTCAAGACCCACTGCAAGATCTCGCTGGTGGTCCGGCGCGAGGGTTCGGGCCTGCGCCGCTACGTGCACCTGGGGACGGGCAACTACAACCCGAAGACGGCGCGCATCTACATCGACCTGGGACTGATCACCTGTCGCCCCGAGCTCGGCGCCGATGCGACCGACCTCTTCAACTACCTGACTGGCCTGTCGCGCCAGCACCAGTTCCGCCGGCTCCTGGTGGCGCCCGTCGCGCTGCGGCCACGCCTGCGCGAGCTCATCGAGCGCGAGGCCGAGCAGGCCCGGGCGGGACGGCCCGCGCGGATCGTCGTGAAGTGCAACGCGGTCGTGGATCCCGAGCTCATCGAGGCGCTCTACCGCGCGAGCCAGGCTGGCGTCGAGGTGGAGTGCATCATCCGTGGCATCTGCTCGCTGCATCCGGGCGTCCCCGGCGTGAGCGACCGGATCCACGTCCGCTCCATCGTGGGCGAGTTCCTGGAGCACAGCCGGATCTATGGCTTCCTCAACGGCGGGCGCCAGGAGTGGTACACGGGCTCGGCCGACCTGATGGAGCGCAACCTCGACCGCCGAATCGAGGTCGTCTTCCCGATCGAGGACCTCGAGGCGCAGGCCAGGCTGGGAGAGATCATCGAGGTCATGCTGGCCGACGACCGGCGCTCGTGGCAGCTCGGGGCCGACGCGACCTGGCGCCGGACCGAGGAGGTCAATGCCGCCGCGGGGACGACGGACACCTTCGCGACCCTCAAGGAGCGCGCCGAGCGCGCCGTCGTCGTCGGCCGCGAGCCGCGACGGCCGGTGGTGGCGGTCGGCTCGCTCGATCCGCGTGCCTGACGTTCCGCAGGGGCAGGCGAACGTGACGAGCGTCCGGCAGGGCATCGAGGTGGAGCTCAAGTACCGCGTGCGCGACGCGGAAGCGGCCGCGCGGCTGGGCGCGCTCCGGACCCTCGGCGGCCTCCGCGTCTCGGGCCGACCGCGCCAGGTCCAGGTCGAGGACCGCTACCTGGACACCGCGGATGGCGCCCTGGCACGGGCCGGCTACGCGGTCCGCCTCCGGCGCGGCCCGCGCATGACGATCCTGTCCGTCAAGGCGTCCAACGAGGCGGCATCAGCGCTCCACCGGCGCGAGGAGCTCGAAGGCCCGGCCGACCTGTCGCTCGATCCGCATGCGTGGCCCTCCTCGGCTGCCCGCTCGCTCGTGCTCGAGCACGCCGGCGACGTGCCGCTCATCGAGACGGTCACGATCCGCCAGCTCCGGCGCGCGCGCACGTTCGCGGGTGACGCGCTCGAGGTCGAGCTGAGCGTCGACGACGTCGAGGTCGTGGCTGCCGGCCGGATGATCGAGCGGTTCCTCGAGCTCGAGGTCGAGCTCAAGACCGGCGACGAGCGCGGCCTGGCCGAGATCGCAGCGCTCTTCGGCGCGGACGACGCGCTCGAGCCCGTCACGACCTCGAAGCTGGATCGTGCGCTCGCGGCGCTTGGCCGGGGTGGGCGGCCGGCGCGCTCGCGGGCGCGCCCCGCATCGACCGCCGGCCCGGCATCGCCGTCCGCTGCGGCAGATTCGACGCCGGAGACGATTCCTCCGCCGGCGCCGACGGCGGACGGCGCGCCGGTCGGCGAGACACCAGACGGGCCCGAGATCGCGCCGGAGCCCGAACGGCCGGCCGAGGTCGAGCGGCCGGCCGAGGCCGCCGCCACCCTGCCCGCGCTCGCCGTGGGCAAGACGCCCGGCGTCACGCGCGACGACCTGCTGGCGGAGGCGGGCCGCAAGGTCCTCCGGTTCCACCTGGCGAGGATGCTCGCCCGCGAGGAAGGGACGCGGACCGGGCTCCGCATCGAGGATCTCCACGGCATGCGCGTCGCCACGCGCCGGATGCGGGCAGCCTGGCGTGTGTTCGGCGACGGATTCAGGCTGGATCGGACGCGCCGAATGCGCCGCCGGCTCCGCGACCTTGCCGCCCGGCTCGGCGCGGTGCGCGACCTCGACGTCCTCATCGAGGCCGCCGAGGCGCACCGGGTTGGTCTGCCGGAGGCCGAGGGGACCGCCTTCGCGCCGCTGGTCCGGGCGTGGTCCGAGAACCGCGAGGTCGCCCGTCAGCTCCTGGTGCGGGAGCTCGACTCGGGCGCGTATGCCCGCCTCGTCGAGGAGTACCGGATCTTCGTGACGGCCGAGGGCGCGGCCGTCCTCGCCCCGGCCAGCCCGGTCGCCCCGCACCGCGTTCGCGACACCGCCGGATCGCGCATCTGGCTGGCGTACGAGCAGGTCCGCGGGTACGAGAGCGTCCTGCGCTGGGCGGACATCGAGACGATCCACCAGCTCCGGATCGCCGCGAAGTGGCTGCGCTACACGCTCGAGTTCTTCCGCGAGGCGCTGGGCCCGGAGGTCGACCAGCTCGTCCCGCGCGTCGTGGCGCTCCAGGACCACCTCGGCTGGCTCCACGACGCCGACGTCACGATCGCCCTGACCCGCCAGTTCCTGGTCTCGAATGCCGGTCGACTCGACGCGGCCGGCACCGAGGTGATCGCGGCTTACCTGGAGGGCCGGGAGCGCGAGCTGGAGCATCTGCGTCGGTCGATCGGCGCTCCCTGGCGGGGCGTCGACGGGATTGCGTTCCGGCGCCTCCTGGGGCGCGCCGTCAGCGGCCTCTGACGGACCCGCCCGCTCGCCGGCGAACGGAGACGGGCTTCGGATCAGGCGTCGTGATCCGTGACCGACCCGGGCCCGTCGGCACCCCAGCCGTGCGCGAGCGCCTCGAGCCGATCGCGCCACGCGACCCCGGCCCGGGCGAGCGCAAGGACCGTTCCTTCCCGGATCCCCTCCTCCGACGCCGTCGCGCGCGGAACGCCGTAGCGGGCGAGGATCGCTTCGAGAAGCGCGGCCCCGGCGGCGAGGATCCGGGCCCGCTGGGGCCGGATGCCGTAGCGTGCCGCGACCTCGGCGGCAGGTGCCGCGCGGAGCAGCTCGAATGCCGCGTCCAGCCGCTCCGGCGTGAGCACGCGGTCCCCGAGCGCACCGGGCACGATCTTGACGAGGTTCGAGGCCGTTCCACCCACCGCCACGATCGCGGTGGGCGCAGCGTCCGGTGCGGCGGCGAGGGCCGCGGCTGCCGCGGCTCGGAGCTCGGCGATCTCACTCCCCGTCGGCGGATCGTGCGTCACGAGCGACGCAGTGAGGCGCGCGCCACCGACCCGCAGCCCGGTCGCGCTCGCCCGGCGTCCCGGGCCCACGATCACCAGCTGCGTGCTCCCGCCGCCGATGTCCACGACGAGGAGATCGGCCGCGACCGCGCGTCCGGATGTCGCGCCGAGGAGGGTCAGCAGGCCTTCCTCGCGATGGTCGAGGACATGGAGCGGGACCCCGGTCGCATCCTCGACGGCCACGACCACGGCCCGCGCGTCCGCGGCTCGGCGCAGCGGCTCCGTCCCCACGAACGCGACCCGCTCCGCACCGAGCCCGCGCGCCGTCGCCGCGTACCCGGCGAGCGTCTCGATCAGGGGACCCCGGGCCTCGGCGGGGATCAGTCCCCGGACGTCGACCAGCGTGCCGAGCCCGAGCAATGCCGATTCGTCGACGAGCGGCACGACGCGATGCCCGTCGACGCTGCCCACCAGCAGGTGCGCCGAATTCGCACCGACATCGACCGCGGCGCAGACCGGGCCGCCGGCGGGCCGCGCCTCGTCAGGCGTTGTCGGGTCCCGGTACGGGCGGCGTGGGATCCGCCCGACGCGACCGCGAACGCGCGCGCTTCGCCGCCCCGACCACGGACCCCGCGGCGTGAACGACGCCTCCTGCCGCGTCGACCACCGCGCCGGCGGCGTCCTCGATCAGGTCGCCGGCCGCGTGCCCGACCTTCCTCGCCCCGCCGACGGCGGGATCCGACGCGTGGTGAAGGAGGCCGGCAATCTCGCCGCGAATCCGGTCCGCCTCCGCGGACGCGGCGGCCAGCCGCGAACGCCGCCGCTCCTCCCTGCGTCGTGCCGCCGCGAGGTCCTTCTCGAGCTTCGCGATGCGTCGCGCGGTTGCCCGCTTGAGCTCCGTGATATCCCGGTCGCTGCTCGACACGTCGGCGATGCGTTGGCGCAGCGCCCGTTTGCCGCTTCCCTTGCGCATGGGTCCCCTCCACGACCGGGCCTGCGGCGCAGCGGTCGCCGGCCCGTCTCCGGACAGTCTGCCACCCGGGCCGACGATTGCGCGGGCGGATCACGCCACGCCGCGAAGCGGATCGCGCCACGCCGCGAATCCCGCGCCTCGTCCGCCGACGTTTCGCCGTTAACACGATGTTGAAACGGCGGCAACTGCCGGTTGACGCGTGCGCTCCAGCCTGAGCGTGACAATCGAGAAGACCCGCCGCATGAAGACACCCGACCGACGGGCGATCGGCGGCAACACCACGGAGGACCAGGCCAGGTGATCATCACCTCCCCCAGGCGGCTCGGGGCGCTCGCACTCGCGGCGGCATTCGCCGTGGGCGCATGCTCCGGCAGCTCCAGCGCCGCGCCGGCGGCAAGCACCGCGCCCGGCGCATCCGCGGCCGCGAGCGGGTCAGCGGGCGGACCCACGGTGCCGGCCGGCGACGTCTCCCTTGCCGGTGCCGGAGCAACGTTCCCCGGACCGCTCTACCAGGTCTGGGTCGAGAAGTTCGCGGCGGCCCACCCGAACGTCAAGATCGACTACCAGGCGATCGGATCGGGCGGCGGGATCAAGAACATCACCGCTCAGACCGTCGACTTCGGCGCGTCCGACGCGGCCATGAAGGACGCGGAGATCGCCGCTCTGCCGGCGGGCACGAAGATCCTGCACATCCCGACCGCACTTGGCGCCGTCGTCATGATCTACAACCTGCCGGGCGTCACGGCCCTGAACCTCGACGGCCCCACCGTCGCGGGCATCTTCCTCAAGACCATCACGAAGTGGAACGACCCGCAGATCGCGGCACTCAACAGCGGCGCGACGCTCCCCGCCACCGACATCGTCGTCGTCCACCGCTCCGATGGCTCAGGCACCACGAACGCCTTCACGTCGTACCTGGGCGCCGTCAGCGCCGCGTGGAAGAGCGGCCCCGGGGTGGGCAAGGACGTCAACTGGCCGACCGGGATCGGCGCCAAGGGCAACGATGGCGTGGCCGGCGGGGTCAAGCAGACGCCCGGTGCCATCGGCTACGTCGAGCTGAACTACGCGACCCAGGCGGCGCTCGCCACCGCCAAGCTCAAGAACGCGGATGGCGCGTTCGTCGCCGCCTCCGTGGATGGCGTGACCGCGGCCGCCGACGCCGCCGCGGCGGCGTTCCCGGCCGACTTCCGGGCCGACCCGATCATCAACGGCGCGGGGGCCGGCACGTATCCAATCGCCTCCTACACCTACCTCCTCGTCTACGCCGACCAGAAGGACCTGGCGAAGGGCCAGGCCCTGCTCTCCTTCGCCTACTGGGCTCTCACCGACGGCCAGGCCGACGAGAACGGGCTCGGCTACGCGCCACTTCCGAAGGCCGTCGCCGACAAGGCCCTCGCCGAGCTTCACACGATCACCTCGGGCGGCTCGCCGATCTGGCCGTAGCCGCGCCACGTGCTCCTCCTCTCGGACCGGCCCGGCTGCGATGCGGCCTGGCCGGTCCGTCTCCGTTGCTTCGTGAAGCGTGCGGTACGCTCCCCGTGATCGCCACGTCGACTCCCCCCGCTCCACCGAGGATCGCCTTGCGATGACCGTCGCCCCCATCGTCCGGCTCCGCGGCCGGACCGCGCCCCGACGCGCGGACGTCGTGTTCCGCAGCGGCACGCGCGTGTTCGGCGCGGCGGTGCTTCTCACGCTCGGTGTCGTGGCGGGCGTCCTCGTCGTCTCCTCGGCGCCTGCCTGGGTGCGCTTCGGGGTCGACCTCATCACCCGGTCCACCTGGGACCCGGTCCGCGAGGTCTACGGCGCGCTGCCGTTCATCGTCGGGACGCTCTACGCGGCCGCCATCGCCCTGATCATCGCGACCCCGATCGGGGTCCTCACCGCGCTCTTCCTCTCGGAGTTCGCGCCGCGGCGGGTCGCCATTCCGCTCACCTTCACGATCGAGCTGCTCGCGGCGATCCCCAGCGTGGTGATCGGCCTGTGGGGCATCTTCGTGCTCAGCCCATTCCTTCGAGACACGGTCGACACCTGGCTGATCGCGACGCTCGGCTGGCTCCCCTTCTTCCGCGGCCCGAGCTACGGAGTGGGCCTGGGCGCGGCCGGCGTGATCCTCGCGATCATGATCCTGCCGACGATCGTGTCGATCTCGCGCGAGGTGCTGAGCTCCGTCCCGAACAGCCAGCGCGAGGCGATGTTCGGCCTCGGTGCCACGCACTGGGAGGTCGCGGTCAAGGCCGTGCTTCCGTACGCACGGTCCGGCGTCGTGGGCGCAGCGATCCTCGGCCTCGGCCGGGCGCTCGGCGAGACGATGGCCGTCACGATGGTGATCGGCAACGGCCAGGACATCCCGGTCTCGGTGTTCGACCAGGCGCAGACGATCGCCTCGAAGATCGCGGTCACGTTCAACGAGGCGAGCGGGGGGCTCCAGACCCAGTCGCTCGTCGCCATCGGGCTCATCCTCCTCGTGATGACCCTCCTCCTCAACGTCGCTGCGCGCCTGCTCGTCTCGCGCGCACAGCAGGGCCCCGCTCGATGAGCGCGACGCCGGGGATGCTGGC
>JADGQH010000117.1 GCA_017881985.1 Chloroflexota bacterium
CCGGGCGCGAGGCGGAAGAACTTCGACGGGGGATCCTCCATGAAGTCGTCGCGCTCGATCCAGAGCTCGCGCGTGAAGGGAACGCTGCGGGTCCCGGCGGACGGGTCCTCCGGGTTGTTGACCATGGACATCTCCTCGACCTGCCCCTCGGGGTAGTTCTCGACAACCACCCTGAGCGGGTCCAGGACCGCGAACCGGCGCTGGGCGCTGCGGTTCAGCACGCCACGGACGGCGAACTCCAGCTGCCCGACCTCGACGACGCTGTCGGCCTTGGCAACCCCGATCATCGCCGCGAACTCGCGGATGCCCTCCGCCGGGAAGCCGCGCCTCCGGAGGCCCGAGATCGTGGGCATCCTGGGATCGTCCCAGCCCCGGACGTGGCCCTCGTTCACGAGGCGCAGGAGCACGCGCTTGGAGAGGACGGTGTAGGTGAGGTTGAGCCGCGCGAACTCGTACTGCCGGGGGCGCGACGGCACGGGCAGGTTCTCGATCAGCCAGTCGTAGAGGGGCCGGTGGACCTCGAACTCGAGGGTGCAGATCGAGTGGGTCACGCCCTCGATCGCGTCGGACTGGCCGTGCGCGAAGTCGTAGGTCGGGTAGATGCACCACGCGTCGCCAGTCCGGGGGTGCGCCGCGTGCACGATCCGGTAGAGGACCGGGTCGCGCAGGTTGATGTTCGGGGCGGCCATGTCGATCCGGGCCCGCAGCACCCGCGCGCCGTTCGGGAACTCGCCGGCGCGCATCCGCTCGAACAGGTCGAGATTCTCGCCTGGGGTCCGGTCCCGCCACGGGCTGTTCCGGCCGGGGTCGGTGAGCGTGCCGCGGTGCTCCCGGATCTCGTCCGCGGTGAGGTCGTCCACGTAGGCCTTGCCGGCCCGGACGAGATCCACGGCCCACGCATAGAGCTGCTCGAAATAGTCGGACGCGTGGTAGAGGTGCTCGCCCCAGTCGAACCCGAGCCAGCGTACGTCGGCCTCGATGGCGTCGATGTACTCCTGCTCCTCCTTCGTCGGGTTCGTGTCGTCGAATCGGAGATGACAGCGGCCGCCGAACTCGCGCGCGATCCCGAAGTTGAGGCAGATCGACTTGGCATGGCCGATGTGCAGGTAGCCATTCGGCTCGGGCGGGAAGCGGGTCACGATCGTCTCGTGCAGTCCATTCCGCACGTCGGCGGCCACGATCTCGCGGATGAAGTCGCCTCGCTCGGGCGAGACCGGCGTCTGGGTGCTCACGAGGAGCATCTTAGCGTGGGGCCACTCCCGGGCGGCCGCGGGGTCGGCGAGCCCGAGAGCAGAGACGAGGGCGCAGGCTCGCGATCGCCGAGCTAAGTTCGTCCGCGGTGGTAGCGCTCCATCAGGGCCGCGACGGCGACCCGGGCCTCCGCCCATTCGGGCTGGTCGCCGAAGACCTGCGCGTTGGTGCCCCAGCGCGCGATCTGGGTCATCGCCGAAACGATGGCGTCGTGACGTGCCTGGCGAAGGCGGCCGCCGTCGACGATCCCGGTGACCAGGTAGCGCCGGACCACGTCGAACGGAGCGCGCCACCGGCCGATCCGGACGCCGTCGCCCTCGCGGAGCGACTCCAGCCACTCGTCGTCGCCGACCGGCGCATGGTCGTGCTCGCGACGATGAACGGCGAGGGAGACGCGGATGGACGGCGAACGAGGGGATGGCAGGAGCCCGTCGGGGTCGGCGTCGCGATAGCAGATCGGGCAGGTCGGCAGCTCGGCGTCGATGCGCGGAGCATCACCAAACGGCAGCCCACAACGGCGACAGAACGTGATCCCGGGGCGGGCAGCAACCGACCCGCACTGGAGGCAGGCCGGCAGGACTTCGATGGCCACGGATCAGGCGATCGCGAACGCAGGAGCTGGAGCCCGCCGCGAGTGGGCGAGCGGGCGGAACGGACATCGGGGCATGCCCGAATCGTGCGTCAGATCGGGGCCGCGCCGCCATAGCCCGGGGGTCCGGGGACCGTTGGTACCCCCAGCCTGCCGGCGGCCTGGGCGATGGCGCGCGCGAGGCCCTCGCGGACCAGGTCGAGCGGCCACCCGAGGTGGCGTGCGACGTCCGTCGCGATGTACTCGGGCGCGGGCCCGGCGGGATCGTGGCCGGCCGCGCGCAGGTCCGGCCACTGGCGGCGCGCCATCTCCGCGAGGAACACGATGTCGGCGAGCTGCGCTGCGACGAAGTCCCGGTCGACGACCTCGCCGTGACCGGGCACGACCAGACCCTCGCCGGAGGCATCGAGCAGCTGACCCAGGGTCGCCGGCCAGTCGAGCGGGAACGCGTCACCGAACGATGGCGGCGCGCCTTCCTCCACGAGATCACCTGCGAACACGACCCCCGCGTCGGGGACGAGCGCGACGACGTCATGATCGGTGTGCCCGCGGCCCAGGAACCGGAGATCGACACGGCGCCCGCCGAGGTCCAGGGCGGCCTCGCGGGCGAATGTCCGGTCGGGTGGATCGACCGGCGAGGCGAGGAGGTCGGCGCCGATCTCGGGCATCTCGGCCGCCATCTCGGCCCGCCGCTCGAGCCCGAGCTCACGCATGAACCGCGCGCACCCGTCCTCGCCCCAGATCTCGCAGGGACGGAACGCTGCGTTCCCCAGGACGTGGTCGAAGTGGGCGTGGGTGTTGAGCACGACGTGGGGCAGCGCGCTCACGTGGCGCAGGTCGTCGAGCAGCTCCCGGGCCTGCACGAGCGTGGACCGCGTGTCGATGACGAGGACCCGGTCGCGGCCGACGACCGCGCCGATCGTCTGGTCGAAGAAGGCGAATCGGCGGATGAAGACGCGGTCGGCGATCTCGCGCCAGGGGTTCACCGGGTGGCCCGCGGGCGGGACATGGCGTGCCGGGCGCGGGGTTCCGTATCCATCGGCGGAATGCCGGCGTCGAAGAGGGCGGGCCTGCTCAGCCCGCGTGGATGGAGCTGAGGCCGTCGAGCGCGGTCCGGGCGGCGTCGATGTCGTCGACCACGAAGCTGAACTGGGCCTGGTCGCCCCACCGGCCGATGAACAGGTGGCCATAGATGTTGACGCCGGCGTCCGCGAGCCGCCGGGCGACCCGGGCCATGCCGCCGGGCTGGTCGTCGACCTCGACCAGGAGCGATTCGCCCTCGATGAACTCGTAGGCGCCCTCCTGGAGCACGGCGCGCGTGGCGATGTCGTCGGAGGTCTTGAAGATCAGGTGGCCGCTATCGCCGATGCCGCCGCCGCCGATGGCGCGCAGGTCCACGCCCCGCGTGGCGAGGATCTCCGACAGGTCGGCGAGCGCTCCCGGCCGATTCGGGAGCTGGATCACGAACTGGTTGGCCACGGTCGTCAGCCCTCCCGGATCACGCTGGGTAGTGGCGGCAAGTCTACGACCTGCGGCCGGAACGATCGCCGTCACGGGCGGCCTCGCCACGTACCATCGCGCCTATCGCGGCGGGAGCCGAACCGAGGAGCAGGAGAAGAGCATTGGCGGACAGTGGCCCGACCGAGCGCGCGCCGAAGACCATCGTCTTCTTCCCCGAGGGAGCGTACGGACCGACCAACAACTGTGTCGGGATCGGCGATGTCCTGCGCCGGCGCGGCCACCGCGTCGTCTTCGTCGTGGAGGAGTCGTTCGCCGGCCGGCTTGCCGTCCACGGCTTCGAGGAGCGCCTGATGCGCCTTGGGCCGCCGCCCGCGGAGCCGGAGGTGCCCGGCCAGTTCTGGAAGGACTTCATCCGCGACACGGCGCCCGAGTTCCGGAAGCCGACGATCAGCCAGCTCGAGACGTTCATCGCGCCGACCTGGCAGGCCCTCGTCGACGGCGCCTGGTACGTGGAGCCGCGGCTGCACGAGATCTTCGCCGAAGTCGGGCCGGACGTGATCGTCGAGGACAACGTCGTCGGCTTCCCGGCCGTGGTCACCCACGGTGCTCCCTGGGTCCGGATCATGAGCTGCAACCCGGCGGAGCTGAAGGACCCGGCGGTGCCGCCCGCCTTCTCGGGCTATCCGACCGCGGACCGTTCCGGCTGGGACGAGTTCCGGGCCGAATACCACCGGACGCACGGCGCGATGTGGGCATCGTTCAACCAGTTCGTGATGGATGCGGGCGCGCCGCCGCTGGGCGACCTCGAGTTCATCCACGAGTCGCCGTGGCTCAACCTGTGGCTCTACCCGGCGGAGGCCGACTATCAGCGGGGGCGCCAGCCCGCGCCGACATGGCACCGGCTCGACTCGGCGGTCCGGGCGACCGACAGCCCGTATGAGCTGCCGGCCGAGCTCGCGGCTCGGTCCGGGCAGCTGCTCTACCTCTCGCTGGGCAGCCTGGGGTCCGCGGACGTGGCGCTCATGCAGCGCCTGATCGACATCCTCGGGCGATCCCCGTACCGCGTCATCGTGAGCATGGGCCCCCAGCACGAGCTGCTGACGCTCGGTCCGAACATGGTTGGCGCCGAGTTCCTGCCCCAGGCGTCGATCCTGCCCCAGGTCGACCTCGTCATCACCCACGGCGGCAACAACACGGTGACCGAGTGCTTCCGTCATGGGCGCCCGATGGTGGTCCTCCCCCTCTTCTGGGACCAGTACGACAACGCCCAGCGCGTCGACGAGACGGGATTCGGGGCGCGCCTCGCGACCTACGAGCTCACCGACGCCGCGCTGCTCGGGACGATCGAGCGGTTGCTGGCCGACCGCGAGATGGCGGCGCGGCTGGCTTCCGTGTCGGCGCGGCTCGCGTCCGTGCCCGGCACGGTCCGGGCCGCCGACCTCGTCGAGCAGCTCGCCTGGACTGGGAAGCCGGTGCTGCGGGCGGGGTAGGGGTGGGGCCTGCGCTCGCCGGGCGCGATCGCCAGCCGCCGGCCTCGATCTCCGGCCGGGCGCGCCCGTCGCGCGTGCCGGGCCGTCCGTCACGTCGATGGACATCGCCCGGCACAATCACGCCAACAGGCTCGAACCGAGGCCGCCGACGGCCGTCACCAGGAGGCTCCTCCCTTGACCGACACGCTGACAGACGTGATGACCCGGCAGCAGTTCATCGGCGGCGCGTGGGTGGACTCCGCGTCCGGCGAGACGCTCGCCGTGGAGAACCCGGCGAATGGTCGCGTGATCGCCAACGTCCCGAAGAGCGGCGCGGAGGACGTGGACCGGGCCGTGAAGGCGGCGGCGACCGCCTTCGAGACGTGGTCGCAGACGACGCCCCAGGACCGCAGCCTCATGCTCCTGCGGCTCGCGGACGCGATCGAGGCGCGGGCCGAGGAGATCGGCCGGCTGGAATCGAGGAACGCGGGCAAGCCGACGCAGGCCGCGATCGAGGAGATTCCGGTCGTCGTGGACAACCTGCGCTTCTTCGCCGGCGCCGCGCGGACGATGGAGGGCAAGGCCGCCAACGAGTACCTCGCCGGCCACCTCTCGATGATCCGGCGCGAGCCGATCGGCGTCGTCGGCTCGATCGCCCCGTGGAACTACCCGATCATGATGGCCGGCTGGAAGGTCGGCCCGGCGCTCGCCATGGGCAACACCGTGGTCCTCAAGCCGTCCGCGCGGACGCCGCTCACCGCGCTGCTGCTCGCCGAGATCGCGGCGGAGATCCTGCCGCCGGGCGTCCTCAACGTGATCACCGGAACCGGCGACGAGGTCGGCACCGAGATGGTGCGCCACCCCGGGATCGGCATGATCTCGGTCACGGGCGACACGGACACCGGCAAGAAGATCGCGCGGCTCGCGTCGGAGACCGTGAAGCGGCTCCACCTCGAGCTCGGCGGCAAGGCGCCCGTGATCGTCTTCGACGACGCCGACCTCGACTACGTGGCGGAGCAGATCCGCTACTTCGGGTACTGGAACGGCGGCCAGGACTGCACCGCGGCAACGCGGATCCTCGCCGGGCCCCAGATCTACGAGAAGTTCGTGGCGACGCTGGCCGACCAGGTGAAGCAGATCACGTTCGGCGACCCGGCAGAGGGCGAGTACGACCTCGGCTCCCTCATCGCGCGGGGCCACGTCGAGAAGGTCGCCGGGATGGTGGAGCGCGCCCGCGTCGGCGCAGAGGTCGTGGTCGGCGGCCACGCTCCCGAACGGCCCGGCCACTACTACGAGCCGACCGTCATCGCCGGCGCCGACCAGCGGAGCGAGATCATCCAGGACGAGGTCTTCGGGCCGGTCGTGACCGTGCAGCGGTTCACGGACGAGGCGCTGGCGATCAAGTGGGCCAACGATGTCCGGTTCGGCCTTGCTGCGTCGGTCTTCACGAACGACCTCGGACGGGCCTTTCGCGTCGCGAAGGCGATCCAGTTCGGGACGGTCTGGATCAACGAGCACTTCACGCTGGTCTCCGAGATGCCGCACGGCGGTTTCAAGGAATCCGGCTGGGGCAAGGACCAGTCGGCGTACGCGCTGGAGGACTACTCAGTCATCAAGCACGTGATGGCGAAGATCTCCTGACGCCATCGGTGACGGCCGGCGGGGGAATGGCGCGGATACGGGCGCCCCGCGAGGCGAGTGCCGCGGGCGCGGTCTCCGGCCGGCGTCTCGCGAGAGACCGGGCCGCATGGAGGTCACACGGGCGAGGGGCCGCGCGTCGTACGCTTGACGGGGCGCCGGTCGCGGCCGGGACCGGGCCCGTCCCAGGATCGGGACGAGGAGGAGAGATGCGGCGAGGCTTGGCATTCGTGCTCGCGGGTACGCTCGCCGTGGCCGCGTGTGGCGGCGGGGCCACCCCGACGCCTTCTTCCTCACCGGCGGCGACGCCCGCGTCGAGCGACATCTTCGCCCCGTCGCCGAGCCCGAGCGACGCGGCCAGCACCGCGCCGGACGCTTCTGCCGCGCCGAGCGCTCCGGTCGGCGGGAAGACCTACACGGTCAAGAAGAACGACACGATGTGGGCGATCTCGCAGAAGCTCGGGGTCGCCCTCGACAAGCTGATTGCGGCGAACCCGACCGTCGATCCGACGAAGATGCGGATCGGGGCGGTCCTGGTGATCCCGCCGAAGTAGCCCAGCACGAGCGGGCGTCGGCGCGTCTCTCGGGGAGGGGAGCGGAGCGGACGCAGGCTCGGCACCGATCGCCTTGAGCGGGGGCGGGGAGCGGACCCCGGGGTTCGCCGCCGATCCCCAATGAGCAGCTGATCCGGGACCCCGGGGCGCCGCGGGTATTCTTCCGGCGTGGCACGCCTTCCCGCTCCGGCTCGCTCGCTCCCCGCTCCGGCTCCCGCTGCGCCTGGCCCGTTTCCTGCCGACGTCGTCGGGTTCCGCGCCGCCCTCTTGGCCTGGTTCGATCGTGAGGGGCGCGCCCTTGCCTTCCGCGTCGCGCGTGATCCCGACCCGTGGGCGGTCCTCGTGAGCGAAGTGATGGCGCAGCAGACGCAGGTCGGGCGCGTCGCCGAGCGATGGCGCGGGTTCATGGATCGCTTCCCGACGCCGGCGGCCCTCGCCGAGGCACCGACCGGCGACGTCATTCGCGCCTGGCAGGGGCTCGGCTACAACCGGCGAGCAATCGACCTCCAACGAGCAGCCCGCGCCATCGTCGCCGCCGGCGGCCGCGTGCCCGATGACGTCGGCGCCCTGCAGGCGCTCCCCGGCGTCGGGCCGTACACCGCTCACGCCGTGGCCGCCATCGCGTTCGGCCGGCCGGTCGGGGCAGTGGACGTCAACGTCCGGCGTGTCGTCGGGCGGTTGGCGCGAGTCGATCCGGCCGCGGGGGCGCCTGTCGCGCCGGTTGCGCCGATCCCGCCCGGCGAGATCCAGGCGGCCGCCGACGCGCTCGTGGACCCCGGCCGGGCAGCCGACTGGACGCACGCGCTGATGGACCTCGGCGCAACGATCTGCCGGCCTGCGGCTCCGGCGTGCACCGCGTGCCCGGTGCACGCCTGGTGCGCGTTTGCGGCAGGTGCCGCGCGTGTCGCCGGGACAGGCGTCGCGCGGCCGCCGCGGCCGGCACGCACGCCCACCGTCCGGTTCGAGGCCACGACGCGCTGGCTCCGCGGACGGATCGTGGATCGCCTGTGCAGCGCTCCGCCGGGCACCAGCCTCACGTTCGACGGTCCGCTGGGCCTGCACGCCCCCGCGGCCGTGTCGGCAGCGCTGACGGCCCTCGCCGCGGATGGCCTCGTGGAGCTCGACGGGGCGGGCGCCGCACGGCTCGCGGGAGAGCGCCCGTGACCGAGCGGCCGCTCGCGCTCGACCCGGCCGCGCTCGACCCGGCCTTCGCGCTCGCGCGCCGGCAGGTCGACGACGGCATGGCGCCGTTCACGATCCTGGCGGTGGCGACGTCGGCGGGGCTGGTACGCGCCGAGGCGTGGCCAGGGCCGCGCGCCCCTGATGTGGAGCTCGACGCCGTCTGCCTGCTCGCATCGATCACGAAGCCGATCGTCGCCGTCGGCGTGATGCAGCTCGTCGCAGAGGGCCGGCTGAGCCTCCTCGACGAGATCGGCCGCCACATTCCCGAGTTCGCGCAGCCCGGCAAGCCCGCGGTGACCGCGTGGCACCTGCTCTCGCACACGTCCGGCCTGCCCGACTACGACCTGGCCGAGATCGCGACCGGCCGGCCCGACCATGCCGCGCTGGTCCGGCGCGCCTGCGATGCGGAGCTCGCGTTCGCGCCGGGGAGCCGGTTTGCCTACTGCTCGATCTCGTTCGACCTCCTGGCCGAGCTGATCGCACGGATCGCGGGCGAGCCGTACCCGGCCTACCTGCGCCGGCGAGTCCTGGAGCCGCTCGCGATGACGTCCACGACGTTCGATCCGTTCGATGGGCTCGGCGAGCGGATGGCGCCCGTCTTCTCGTCCGGCGTCCCCGGGGCGCTCGAGCGCGAGGTCCCGCGCGACCAGGAGCTGGCAGAGCTGCGCCACCTCGCTTCGATGGCGCTTCCCGGCGCGGGCCTGTGGGGCAGCGCGGGCGACCTGGTCCGCCTGGGCCGCGCCATGCTCGGCGGCGGCGAGCTCGATGGGATCCGGGTCCTTCCGCCCGCGTACGTCGCCCTGATGACGCGCGAGCAGACGGTCGGCGGGCTGGGCGCGGCCGAGGACCCGGTTTGGGCGAACCACTACGCCCTCGGCTGGGGGAAGCCGGATCCCCGCACCGAGCCCGCGTCGCCCGCGGCGTTCGGGCATGGCGGGGCGACCGGGACCCGTCTCTGGATCGAC
>JADGQH010000118.1 GCA_017881985.1 Chloroflexota bacterium
CCTCGGCCCGCCGGCCGAGGACTGTGACGACCGCGCCGAGCGCCGCGCCCACCAGGAACCCGGCCTGCCACGTGCCGCCGGACGATCGCCCGGCCCGGCGCCGCGCCCCGCCCCGTCCCGCCGCCATCGCCGGCCTCAGGCTGCGTCCGCGCCGACCGCGGCGCTCTCGGCGGAGGGGAAGTCGGCCCCGAAGAGGCGGTCCACCAGCGCCTGGAAGGATGCGAGGTTGCCGGTCGTGAGCAGGCGACGTGTGGGCGGAACGGCCCGTTCGCCGGGCGCGTCGTGGCCCGCGCCGCCCGCGTCCGCGGCCGTCCCGCGGGTGGTCCCGGGCGCCTCGAGGCCGTTCACGGAGAGCAGCTCGGCGAGCGCCCCGGCCGTCGCGGTCGCGCTGTCGACGATCGCGACGCCCTCCCCGACGGCCGCCTGGATGATCGCCCGGAGGAGCGGGTAGTGCGTGCATCCGAGCAGCAGCGTGTCGATCTTCGCCGAGGGCGGCAGCGGGTGGATGAACTCGCCGCGCTCGTCGCGCCGGCCCAGCAGCGGGCCCAGCGCCTCCCCGACCGCGGCGACGGCGGCGGCGCCCGAGAGCACCCCCGCCTCCACGAGCGGCACGAGCGTCGGCGTCGCGTGCTCGTAGACCTCGACCGCAGGGTTCTCCTCCTTGATCGCATCGAAGTAGGCGTGCGAGCGAATCGTCGCCGGCGTGGCGATCACGCCCACGCGGCGCGTCCGCGTGGCGAGCGCCGCGGCCTGGGCGCCAGGCCTGATGACGCCGAGCACGGGAATGTCGTAGCGGCGGCGGTACTCGCCGAGCGCAACGGCGGTGGACGTGTTGCAGGCGACCACGAGCGCCTTGACGTCCTGGTCCACGAGGCGATCGAGGCATTCGATCGAGAACCGGCGCACCTCGGCGTCGGGCCGTGTCCCGTACGGTGCCCGGGCATTGTCGCCCAGGTACGTCAGGCTCTCGTGGGGCGTTCGGCGCAGGATCTCGCGCAGGACGGTCAGCCCGCCCACGCCGGAATCGAAGACCCCGATCGGGCGCGGGTCGGACATCGGCTCAGCGCCGGGCGGCGGCCGGCGCCGGTGCCTTGAGGAGCGACGCGGCCATGGTCGCGACATCGCGGCTGATCTGGGCCTCCGGGCTCGCGAGCACGAACGGCACGCCCTGGTTGTTGGACTCGACGACGAGCTTGCCGTCCGAGATGACCGAGTGCTCGGGCGCCCTGCCGAGCGCCCGGGCCAGATCGTCGGGTCGGATCCCACCCGCGGAGTCCGCGCGGTTCACGAGGTAGCGCACCTTGCCGGCGGGATAGCCGATCGCCCGGAACGCGTCGGCGACCGCGAGCGTGTTGCGGATGGTCGTCGAGTCGTACGTGACGATCTCCAGGACCGTGTCGGCGGCGTCGAGGATGGCGAGCGAGACGTCTCCCAGCGTGGCCGCCATGTCGATCACCACGACCTGGTAGACACGCCGCAGGAGCGACACGACCTTGTCGACGTCGCGGACGCTCACCATCTCGGCGAGCTCCACCCGGGGCGGCGCGAGCAGGATGTCGATCCCCGACGGGTCGCGCCACAGGACGTCGGCGAGGTCCGATTCGCCGACTCGATCGGTGGGCAGGTCGAGGATGGACGGGGCGTCCCCCGGAACCTTGAGGAGCGAGCGGAGGTCGCCGAACTGGAGGCTGCCATCCATGAGGCAGGTCCGGTGGCCCAGCGTCGCGAGCGTGACCGCGAGGTTGAACGAGATCGTGGTCTTCCCGACGCCGCCCTTCGGAGCGAACACGGCGATCACGCGCGAGCCATGCACGCCCTCGCTCGCCGAGGCGGCAGCGTGGACCGCGTTCACCACGTTCACCAGCTCGAACCCGGAGAACGGCATCGAGATGACCGCGGCGATCCCGGCCTTCGGATCGGGCTCGACGGGGCTCTGCGGGACCGTGAGCGCGATCACGGGGATGTGCAGGCCGCCCTCGTGGAGGACCTCGACGACCCGGCGCCCCTTCGTCCGACCCTGGAGCAGCCAGTCGACGACGATGACGTCGGGGCGCAGCTGCTGGACCTGTGCCGCCACGCGACTCCCATCGGTGACGACGTCGACCAGCTTGATCGCCTGCTGGGCGTTGAGCAGGCCGCGGACGTACTGGGCGACCTGTGGCACATCCTCGACCAGGAGCAGGCGGATCTGGCTCGTTGAACTCGACATCGACGCCGACGATACCAGACTCAGGCCCGGTCACCGGGCTTGCGCGCGAGGACGATCAGGCGGTCGTCGTGCGGTCCGAGCGGCTCCAGGTCGTAGCCGCCGGCAACCAGCTCCACCGCGAGGCCGGCCGCCTCTGCCAGGGCACGCTGTTCGTCGGCAGAGGTGAGGCGGACCACGTCGCGGCGAAACCACCGCACGGCCGCCTCTCCGGGCTCGCCCTCGTCGAAGAACGTCGTCAGGGCGATCGTCCCCGTCGCGCCGTCGTGCTGGGCAGCTGCCGTCTTCGTGACCCAGCGGCCACGCTCCGGATCCCGCCGCAGGTACTCGAGGTGGAGCCGACCGTCGTACCGGGCCAGGTCCGCCGCGTCGGGCAGCCAGGCGTCGACCGCGGCCAGGCCGCCGGGGGCGAGGTGCGCCGCGAGGGCGGCCCAGGCGGCTCCCTGCGCCTCGCGCGTCCGGAGGAGCAGCATCGAGTTGAGGGGCACGATCCCGAGCCGAAACGTTCCGGCCCCGGCCAGCTCCAGGCCAAGGACGTCGCCGAGCACGAGGTCCAGGCGCCGCTCGACGTCCTCGCCCGCCGCGGCCGCACGGCGCGCCGCACGACGCAGCATGGCGGGGTCCAGGTCCACGGCCGTGACCGCGAACCCCGCTTCCGCCAGCGGGACCGCGACGCGTCCGGTCCCCGCCATCAGCTCGAGGATCGGCCCTTCGGCCTGCTCCGCGAGCGCGAGCCAGAGGTCCATGTCCCCCGGGTCGTCGAGCAGGTCCAGGTCATAGAGACGCGCCAGCGCGTCTGGGAGCGGCTCGGGCTCGGACGTCGCGTCGACCTGGCTCACGACGGTCGCGTCCCGCGGCCGGCGAATCGCACCGGGGAACCCGCGACCCGCTTCGCGGCAAGCGCTGCAATGGCTTCCATCGCGCAGCGGTTGGCCGCCATCGCGGTCACCTCGGCGTGGTCGTACGGCGGCGACACCTCCACGATGTCCATCCCGGCAAGGTCCACCGCGCCGACGATCCGGCGGATCGCCCGGAGCAGCTCACGCGTGAGCAGCCCGCCCGGCTCCGGCGTCCCCGTCCCGGGCGCCATCCCGGGATCGAGGACGTCGATGTCGATGGACAGGTAGATCGCGTCGGCGCCCTCCAGCGCCTCGCCGATCGCGTGGTCGACGACCGCCTCCATGCCGAGCTCCTCGATCTCGCGCATCAGATGCCAGCGCATCCCTTGCTCCTGCATCCAGGCGAAGACGTCCACCGGCGGCCAGTAGCCGCGCAGGCCGACCTGCACGAAGTTGCGGCCGGCGACCGCCCCGGATTCGATGAGCCGCCGCATCGGCGTGCCGTGGCCGGCCAGCACGCCCCAGTCCTCGGGCGCAGTGTCGGCGTGCGCGTCGAAATGGACGATCCCGAGGGTGCCCGGCCGGCGGACCTCGGCGACGGCCGTTGCCGACGGCCAGGTGATCGAGTGGTCGCCGCCCAGCACGATCGGGATGGCCCCGGTCTCGGCGACCTCGCGGACCTTCCGGTAGATGAACGCGTGGCTTCGCTCGATCCAGGCCGGGATGATGTTCGCGTCGCCCGCATCCACGACCGCCAGGATCTCGAACGGCTCCACGCCGAGCTGGAGCGAGTGGAGCGACCCCGTGCTGTACTGCGCCTCGCGAATCGCGCGCGGCCCGAAGCGGGCGCCGGGCCGGTGGCTGACCGCGTCGTCGAACGGGGCGCCCACGATCGCCACGTCCACCGCGCGCCGGCGCAGCTCGGCCGGGTCGGTCACCCAGGGCAGCTTGGCGAACGTCGACGGGCCGACGTAGGTCGGCAGGTCGAAGTCGCCGAACGCCTCGTACTCGCGATCCCAGCCATTGGCGTGGGCGTAGTCGGGCGCGGCGTCGACCGGATCGTTCGCGTCGGTCACGCGAGGCTCCTCTCGGGCCGCGAGCGTCGTGGCAGCGCCGGCGATGGCGCGCGATGGGGACGCGGGGCCGTCGGTGTCGGCGCCGCCGGTTCGGGTCCATCGTCCAGCGGGGCGCCCGCGGATGATAGCGCGCGGAACGTTCCGCTCCTATCCCTCGCCGTGGAACTCGCGCCAGGCTGCCGCGACGAGGGACGGATCGGCAAGCAGGTCCAGCGCCGTCTCGGCGACGAGCGCCGCCGCGACGAGCGTCGTCGCCTCCGCGCGCGGAGTCGCCGCGGCCCGCAGCGACTCGACCGAGTGCCAGGGCACGCCGTGGTCGCAGATCGCGAGCGACGGGTGAATCGTCGGGAGCACGAGGGACACGTTCCCCATATCGGAGCTGCCGATGTGGTCGGGGTCGGCTCCCTCGTCGACCAGCCCGCGAGCCTCCATGTTGGAGCGCCAGAGACCCGCGAGGGTGCGGCTCTCCTTCATCGTCGTCGAGCGGCCGGAGAAGACCACCTCGCCCTTGACGTCGGCCATCAGCGCGGCGCCCTCGACCAGGGACCGGAACCGCGTGCGCATCGAATCGAAGTAGGGCTGGTCCGTGCTCCGGATCATGAACCGGGCGGTCGCCCGGTCCGGGATGATGTTCGCGGCCGTGCCGCCCTCCACGACGATCCCGTGGACGCGGGCGTGCTGCGGCAGCTGCTGGCGCCAGAGCCCGACCGCCTCGAACAGCAGGATGGCCGCGTCGAGCGCGTTCCTGCCCTCCCACGGCTCGCTCGCGGCGTGCGCCGCCATGCCCGTGAACGTGACGTCCACGTCCTCGCTCGCGAGCAGGATGGCTTGGACCATGTCGCGGTCGGCCGGATGGAAGAGGAGCGCCGCGTCCAGGCCCTCGAAGAGCCCGTCGTCGAGCATGAACTGCTTGCCGCTGCCCCGCTCCTCGGCCGGCGTGCCGAGGAAGACGACCTCTCCCGCGAACGCGTCGCGCACCGCCGCAAGGGCGATCGCGGCCCCGACGCCGGACGCGGCCATCGTGTTGTGGCCGCAGCCATGGCCCAGGCCCGGCAGCGCGTCGTACTCCGCGAGGACCCCGATCCGCGGCCCATCCGCTCCGAGGCCACCGGTCAGCCGACCGCGAACGGCGGTGGCCAGGCTGCCGGCCGGGTGCTCCACGACGTAGCCGTGGGCGGCGATCGACGCCGCGACCCGCGCCGCCGCGCGGTGCTCTTCGAAGGCGGGCTCCGGGTCGGCATGGATCGCCCGCGAGAGCGCCAGGATCTCCTCCCGGTTCGCCTCGACGGCGGCCGCGGCGCGGCTCTTCAGGTCGGACGGGGCGGGCATGCGGACCTCCAGGATGGGCTTCGAGGAGCGACGCTCAGCGCTCGATCGAGAGAGTGAGCTCGGCGAACACGACGAGGACGACAACGAAGACGGCGATGGGCAGGCTCAGGATCGACTGGAGGCGGAGAGCGACGAACAGGCCCGTGACGAGGCCCACCCACAGGCCGCGGCGCGCCGCGCGAACCCAGTCCCCCCGATAGGCGATCCGGCGGTGCCGTCCGAACGTGGCGAGCCAGAAGAGCGGGATCGTGGTGAGGCCGATCGCGAGACCCATCAGCGCGGCCCCGACGAACCCGGCGGCGGGATCCTGGCGCGGGTCGCGCGTCAGGACCAGGAGTCCGACGAGCACCCACGAGACGGCCGCCGCCCCGAAGATCCCGAGGTTGGCGAGTCGGTCGCGTGCCTCCACTCCGGGAGTCTATCGCGCGACGCTCGACGGGCAGATGGCGCGGTACGCGCACCACGAGCACGACGTGTACGAGGGGCTGGCCTGGAACCGGCCCGCCCGGATGCCGGCCGCTGCCGCGCGGATGTCGGCCACTCCTCGCTCGATCCGCGCCGCGTCGACGCCGGCCGTGCCGACAACGCCCGAATCGAGGAAGTGGAGCGCGACGGCATCCGGCAGGCGCCCGGTCTCGGCCTGCCACGCCATCGCGTAGATCGTGAGCTGGAGGGAGTCCCGTGCCCGCTCGCGCGCCTTGGCCGGGTCGCGCACGTCCGAGCTCTTGTAGTCGGTGATCACGACGCGCTCGCGCAGCAGCGGCAGCGCCGGCTCGACCACGTCTGCGGCGTCGGCGACCGCGTGGGCCGCGAGCCAGTCGGGGCCGCCGGGGCCGTCATCGTCGTCCGCAGGGGCGAGCGGGACCAGGTCGACGCGGTCCATCCGGCCCCGCACCCGGTCGCCATCCAGGGTGAAGGCGAACTCTCGCTCGACCGACGCCGGGATGATCGCCCCCGGCTCCAGCTGGCTCTGGCGGAATCGTCGGAGCGCCTCGCGCCCGGCCTCCAGGCGCGCCTCCTCGTGCTCGCGGGAGACGAAGCCCTCCGTGGTCCACGCCTGCTCGAAGACGGCGGTCAGCTCGGCCTCGCTCATCACCACGCCCCGAGCGTGTCGCTTGTGGAACTCCTGGACCGCGAGGTGGAGCGCGGACCCGTACACGATCGCGTGGTGCGGCGCCGTGGGCACGCGCAGGACGTGGGCGTACTTGTAGCGGAGCGGGCAGGTCAGGTAGGCGTCGACCTGGTTGAAGCTCAGGACGAGCGGCTCGCTCGGCCGTCCGACCGCCGGAACCGGCTCGGGGACAGCCGGGGCCTCGAACGAGCCGAGACGCTCGAGCGGGTTGGCCGCACGGGTCGCCGGCTGGGTGCCCGCGGGCAGATCGAGCGCCTCGAGCACGAACGGCGAGACGCGCCGCGTGCGCTTCCCGCCGTAGTCGAGCGCGTGGCTCAGGAGCAGCTCGTCGCGCGCACGCGTCATGCCCACGTAGAACAGCCGACGCTCCTCCTGGACCTGCGCGTCGCCGACCGGGAACGTCCCGCGGAGCAGGCCATCGGGAACCGCGAGCTGCTCGCGCCGCCCGCGAGCCGGGAAGCGGCCGTCCACCAGCCCGACGAGGTACACGACCGGCCACTCGAGGCCCTTGGCCTTGTGGATCGTGACGACGGCCACCGCGTCCGCGTCCGGGTCGAGGTCGGCCGTGGCCGGGTCGTCGCCCGCCTCGATCAGCGTCTCCAGGTGCGGCGCCAGGAAGACGGCCCGGTCGTCGGCGAGGAGGTCAGACTGGGCGCGGATGATCTCGAAGAACCGCGCAACGTTGCCCAGCGCCTCGTCCGCGGCGGGCGTGCGGGCCTCGGCCAGACGGCGAAGTGAACCGGACTCCTTGAGGAACTCGTAGAGGACTTCGCCAGCCGGGCGCCGGTTCGCGAGCTCGCTGTAGCGACGCAGGTCGGCGATCAGCCGGGCCAGCGACGTCCGGGTCTCGGGGAGCAGGCGGAGGAGGCCCGGCTGGCGCTCGAGCTCCTCGAGCGTCTCGCGGAGGCTGCGGTTCGTGCGCCGGGCGCGGTTCGTGATGGCCGCGAGGTCTTCGCCCGGAAAGCCATACAGCTCGGACGCGGCGAGCGCGAAGACGTCGACCGAGCTGTGCGGGTCCGCGATCGCCCGGAGGAAGGCGAGCAGCAGCCGCACCTCCGCCCGGCTGTACAGGCCGGAGACGCCCGAGAAGCGCCAGGCGATCCCGGCCACGTTCAGCGAGCGCAGGATCGCGTCGGCGTCGGCGTTCGCCCTGACCAGGACGGCGTGGTCCCGCGGGGCCGCCCCCGCCCGGATGCGCCGTTCGATGTCGGACGCCACCCAGTCCGCCTCGTCCGTTCCGGTGGCAAAGGCGAGCTGGCGGACCGGAGCCGACCCCGCCGTTCGGCGATGCGCGACCAGCCGCTTGGCAATGCCGCGCTGGACCTCCAGCCGGTCCGGATCGTTGAACCGGATCAGGCGGTAGGACGCGTCGAGGATCGGGGCGCGCGACCGGTAGTTGCGCCGCATGACCACCGTCCTGGCGGCACGGAAATGCTCCAGGAAGTCGACGATTGCGCCCGTGGCCGCGCCGCGGAACCGGTAGATCGACTGGTCGTCGTCGCCCACCACCGTGATGTTGCGAAGGGGCTCCGCGACGAGCGCGACGAGCTCGGCCTGGGCCCGGTTGACGTCCTGGAACTCGTCGACGAGGACATACCGGAAGCGCGCCTGGATCCGGCGTCGTGCCGCCGGATGCTCGCGCAGGAGCGTGAGCGCGAGACGCACCTGGTCCCCGAAATCGATCGCGCCCGCCTCGGCGAGCAGCGCCTGGTAGCGCTCGTAGGCGGCCGCCAGCTCCAGGTGCCGCCGCGCCTCGTCGCGCAGCGCGGGTCCGCCGGCGGCATCCTCGACCGGCTCGGCGGTGACCGCGAGCGCTGCGGCATGCGCGCGATACTCGTCCGGAGCGATGTCCTCGTCCTTGAGGCGGCTGAAGAGCGCGGCGAGGGCCGCCAGGAACCGGGTCGGATTGCCCAGGGGCCGGTAGGCGTCCAGCTCCAGCCGGAAGAGCCGCTCGCGCAGGAAGATCACCGTCTCGGCGCGCGAAAGGACCCGCGGCTCCGACGGCAGACCCAGCTCCAGGGCGTGCTCGCGGATCAGCCGGTCCCCGAACGAGTGGAAGGTCGCCACCAGGGTGTCGGTGAAGCCGTATGGCACCAGCTGGTCGACGCGAAGCTGCATCTCCTCGGCAGCCTTGTCCGTGAACGTCAGGGCCAGGATCTCCGACGGGCGCGCGCGCTTCGTTGCGATCAGCCACGCGATTCGCCGCGTCACGACCTGCGTCTTGCCGGTCCCTGCACCCGCCACGACGAGGAGCGGCCCGTCGCCGTGGGTGACGGCGCGGAGCTGCTGCGCGTTGAGGTTGGCGAGGAGGGCCTCGATTCCCGTGGCGACCCGCGCCGGGCCGGCTGCCGGTGGCGGGACGACGTGCTCGAGCCAGACGGGGATCTGCTCGAGCGGCGCCGGCTCGCGGCGCCGCCTCGGCGCGCGCGGCGCGCTGCCGCGGCGTGCACCGGCCGCCCGGACCCCGCGGGTCATCGACCGCCTCCAGGCGTGATCGCGGGACCCGCGGCTGCGTGGCGGGTCACGT
>JADGQH010000119.1 GCA_017881985.1 Chloroflexota bacterium
GACGCCTACCGGTCGATCGTCCCCCCGGCGCTCGCGACGCGTCAGCTGCACGACGCGCTCGTCGTGGATGCGCTGGAGGCATGGGCGGCCCGCAAGGCGGCCGAGACGATGGTGGTGCTCTTCCTCGTCGCGGCGGGCGTGACGGCGATCGCCGTCCCGGCGGCGCTCGCGCTCGGCGAACGGCCGCGTATGCTCTCGCCCGAGGCGGGTGCGCGCGCGTCGGCCGGAGCAGGAGGAGATGGGGATGGCGGCGACCCAGCCGACGGGGCCGGTCGGCCCGACGGGAACGGGGACGGGGCCGGTCGGCCCGACGGGAACGACCCAGGTCGGCCCGACGGGGACGGGGACGGGGCCGACGACCGAGAGCGCGGCGACGTCGGCCTGGTCTGACGACCTGGTCACGGAGGCCGCGACAGCGCTCCGCGTCGAGCATTGGGGCGCAGACGGTTCGCGCACGCTCACGGGTAGCGAGGCGCTCGAGCACGCCGTCGGCGAATCGCCCTCACGCCACTGGGTGGACCTGACCGACCCGTCGCCCGAGCTCACGGCCGCGATCGCCGCCGAGCTGGGGCTCCATCCCCTGGTTGCCGAGGACATCGAGGAGCGCAACCAGCGCCCCAAGCTGGAGCTGACCGGCGAGCACATCCACCTCGTCGCCTTCGCCATCGCCTACGACACCGAGGTCCGGACCGAGGAGATCGACTTCGTCCTCGGCCGCACGTTCCTGCTCACGGCCCACACGGCCGCCTGGAACCCGTGGACCGCCCAGCACCTCCGGGAGGGCGCCGGCCCGCTCCTGGAGCGTGGTCCCGACTACCTCCTGTGGGCGCTCCTGGACGCGCTCGTGGACGCGTACTTCCCGGTCTTCGACCGGCTCGAGGACGAGATCGACGACCTGGAGGATCGGATCGTCGACGAGCCGGGACGCGAGACGCTCGAGCGCCTCTTCGGGCTCAAGCGGTCGTTGGTCGAGATCCGCCACGTCATGGCGCCGCAGCGCGAGATCTTCAACCAGCTCACGAACCGGACCCTGCCGCTCATCGGGCCCGACAACATCATCTACTTCCGGGACGTCTACGACCACGCGGTCCACCTGGCGGAGGAGTACGACTCCTACCGGGAGCTGGTCTCGGGCGCCCTCGACGTCTATCTCTCGACGGTGAACAACAACCTGTCGCTGATCATGAAGCGCCTGACCGGTATCACGGTGGTCTTCGCGGGGCTCGGGGCGTTTGCCGGGATCTTCGGGATGAGCGAGGCGGGAGCGGCCTTCGCGCGCACCGAGGCGGTCGGCTTCTGGCTCGTGACCGGGGCGATCATCGTCCTCTCGCTCACGATCTTCGCCGTCCTGCGTCGAATCGACTGGATCTGAGCGTCCCGACGCGCCGCTGGCGCGTCCGCTGCTACTGGCAGGTGACGGGCCGCGCGGTCGGGTTGGCGGCGGCGTGGTCAGCCGGGCCGGAGCTGATGGGGTTGGCGACAACCATCATCACGAGGCCCGTGTAGCCGGGGACGCCCTTCCGGGGACCCTCCGACGTCTGGAGCACGACCTGCTCGGCGGGCCGCGTATAGAGCTCCGACTGGTGCCGCAGCACGCGGGTGATCTCGTACAGGTAGACCCGGTCGTCGCTCGTGTACACCTGCACGAGCATGCCGAGCATCGCGCTCCCGTTGTCGATCCGCGACTGGAGGAGCAACGGCAGGAACATGCCGTCGCGGGCATGGCCATACAGGTACGTCGTCCCCTTCTGACCCGGCTGGCTCAGCGTCGGAACGTACTCCGCGACGTTGCAGTAGGGGAAGTGGTTGGGATCGTTCGGCGGGCGCACCACCGGAAGGTCGATCCGCAGGGCGGGCACGACGACGCGCGTGGCGACCCGGGCCACCGCCGGGCTCGCCGAGGTCGCGGCCGACGGCTCCGGCGTTGGGAACGGGAGGAGCGTCGGGGAGGCGCTGGGCGCGGTCGACGCCGGCGGTGAGGGGATCGGCGCGGCCAGTTGCGGCTGCGTGCCGTACGTCAGCAGGCCCGCCCCGACGAGAGTGACGCCGGCCGCCGTGAGAGCGGCCGGGAGAAGGCGGCCGCGCGCCCAGTGCAGGATCGGATGCATTCGAGCGGTCATGCTACCAGCGGGCTCGGCCTTCCCGTCCGAGGCAGGCGGCGCCCGGGTCGACGCGGTACCCTCCTAGGCGATGCGCACCTTCATCGCCGTCGTCATCGGGCTCGTCATCGGGATCGGTGTCGCGGTCGGTCTTGGCGCTGCCCTCGTCGCGCTCACGCCGGTTCCGGTCGCCCGCGTGTCCCCATCCCCCTCGGCCGCGCCGCCGCCCGCATCGCCCGGCGTGTCCCCGGCCCCGAGCCCGAGCGGCTCCCCGGCCGGCGCGTCGGCGAGCCCGGCCGTCCTTGGGAGCGGGGCTTCTCCGACGCCCGCCGCGAGCCGCACGACCTCGCCGTTCCCGCTTGTCGACCACCCCGCCCCGCTCCTCAGCGCGCCCCAGGTGGGTGGCGGCACGATCGACCTCGCCGCGCTCCGCGGGAAGCCGGTCTGGGTGGTCTTCACAGGTACCTACTGCCCGCCCTGCCGCGACGAATACCCGATCATGAACGGGCTCGCCGCGCGCTACGCCGACACGGGCCTCGTGGTGCTCGCGATCCACGTGCGCGAGGGGGAGGAGACCGTGGCCCCGTTCGTCTCGTCGCTCAACGTCGTCTTCCCGGTCGGCCTGGATGCGGACGGCTCGCGCGCCCGGGCATGGGACGCGGCGGCGCTCCCGGTCCACTACTTCATCGACGCCCAGGGGATCGTGCGCGACGCCGCGCTCGGCGGGATCGGTGCCGACGTGATGGCGCGCGGGCTCCAGGCGATCCTGCCCGGGGTGACGGTGACTCCATGAGCGCGGGGATCGCCCGCGGACGCGGCATCGGCCGAGACGCGGACGGTCCGAACGACGGCGCCACCGAACGGGCGGTTGTCGATTCCCGCGCTCGCGGTCCCCGCGATCCGTGGGGCGGCGATCCCGGGGCCGGCGCTCCCGGTCCGAGCGATCCCGGGGCCGGCGATCGCGATGCCGGCAATCCGGATCCCGGCGCCGTCGCGTGGGCCGTCGCCGCCATCGGTGCCCTGGCCGCGACGCCCGGCGGGCTGCTCGTCGTGTGCGACTTCGACGGGACGCTGGCCCTCATCTCGCCGGACCCGACCGCGCCGGCGATCCTGCCCGCCGCCCGGCGCGCGCTTCGGCGGCTCGCCCGGATCGCCCGCCGGAGACCGGAGCGGCTCGCGCTCGCGATCCTCTCGGGGCGCGCCGCCCTGGACCTTGCCGGCCGCGTGCGCGTCGGCGGGCTCACGTACCTCGGCGACCACGGGAGCCAGGGCGGCGACCTCCCGGTCGGCGTCGCCGCGGAGTGGCTGTCGGTGGTCCACGACCCGCGCCTCGCCGGCCATCACGCGGTCGCCCGACGCCTCGGCGACGACGTGGAGCGCATCCTCGGAGACGCCGCGTGGCTGTTCGTGGAGCCGAAGGGCGCCTCCGTCGCGTTCCACTTCCGGGCCGCCGACGATCTCGTCGCCGCCCGGGCCCGGATCCTGGCCGCCATCGCCACAGCGGGGGCCGCGCTTCCTCCCGCGCTCCGTGGCCCGCGGTTCCGGCATTTCGAGGGACGCCGCATCGTGGAGCTGCGGCCAGAGGAGGCCGGGGCGAAGGGCGAGGCGGTGGCGCGGCTCCTGGAGCGCCACGGGTCGACGGCCGCGCTCGTCATCGGCGACGACCGCAGCGATGCCGAGGCCTTCATGCACGTGGCCGGGGAGCGCCGCGCGGGTCGCCTGGCGGCAAGCCTCCTGCTGGGGGTTCGCGGCGCGCGCGAAACGCCCGTGGAGCTGGTCGCCGCGGCGGACGTCATCCTGCCCGAGCCGGCCGCGTCGGCGATCGTGCTGCGCGCGCTGGCACGCGCGCTCGAGGCGGAGGATCGCCTACACCGCTGACGACAGTCCGCGGCGAATGCGGCGCACCACTCGTGCCGGTCAGCGGATGGCGACCCCGATCGCCTGCGCGGCCGACGAGACGCTCGCGAGGAGGAGCCCGGGGAACAAGCCCAGGATCACGGTCATGACTGCCGTGATGGCCAGTCCCAGCCGCAGCAACGCGCCGTGGCCGACCGGCGTCGGCTCGCCCGTCGGGTCGCGCATGTACATGTAGACGATGACTCGCAGGTAGTAGAACGCCGCCGCCGCCGCGTTGAGAACGGCGATCACGGCGAGGACCGTGAGCCACCCGCCGGCCTGCACGGCGGCCAGGATCACGTAGGCCTTTGCGAAGAAGCCGGCAGTCGGCGGGATCCCGGTCAGCGACAGCAGGAAGAGCACCATCAGGATCCCGAGCGCCGGCTCGCGCCGCCCGAGGCCCGCGAACGTCTCCAGCCGGCTGCTGACGCCCGGGCGCTTCTGCAGCGCGGCGATGACCGCGAACGCCCCGAGGTTCATGAACGCGTACGCCGCGCCGTAGAAGAGCAACCCCTCGAGTCCCTGGATCACGCCCGCCGCGTAGGCAGCGAGGCCCACCAGCATGTAGCCGGTGTGGGCGATCGACGAGTAGGCGAGCATCCGCTTGACGTTGTCCTGGGTCAGGGCGACCAGGTTGCCGAGCGTCATCGTGAGCGCCGCCAGCACGAAGATCACGATCAGCCACTCCTGGCGCAACGGGAGGAGCGCCTCCGCGAAGACGCGCAGGACCACCGCGAACGCCCCAACCTTCGGGCCCACCGACAGGTAGCCCGTGACGGGCGTCGGCGATCCCTGGTACGCGTCGGGCGTCCAGTAGTGGAACGGGACGGCGGCCATCTTGAACGCCACGCCGGTGGTCAGGAAGGCGAGACCCATCGCGAGGCCCGGCGAAAGCGTCGCATGGCCGGCGACGACCTCGCCGACGCGGGCGGCCACGTCCGCGATCCGGGTGGACCCGGTCAGGCCCCAGACATAGGCGAGGCCGAACAGGAAGATGGCGCTGGAGAACGAGCCCAGCAGGAAATACTTGACGGCGCCCTCGGTCGAGAGCGCGTCACGCTTGTGATAGCCCGCGAGCAGGTAGCCCGGGATGACCATCAGCTCCAGGCCCAGGAAGAGGACCAGGAGGTCCGCCGACGCGGCCACCAGCATCGCGCCGGCGAGCGCGAAGACGATGATCGCCGCGAACTCCGCGATCGGCAGCCCCCGCGGCTCCAGGTAGTCGGGTGCGAAGAGGCACGAGATCGCCACGATCGCCACGAACACCATGTCGAGGAACGTCGTCAGGTTGTCCACCTTGTACATCCCGCCGAACGCGGTGCCGGGCGCCTGGCCGGCCCAGAGGGTCAGGCCACCGACGGCGACGAGGCCGGCGAGGGCGACGCCCAGCGCCAGGTGCCGGTTCCCGGGCCTCGCGATGTCGGCGAGGATGACGAGCGCCGCCACGACCACGGCCGCGGCGAAGGGGGCGATGACGGTGAGGTCCGACCAGGTCATGGGAAGGGCAGCTCCCGTCAGCGGCCGATGGACAGCGCGACGGCCGGGTCGACGGCGGCCAGGATCGCCTTGACGGGGCCCGCGACGAGGTCGAGGACGAGGGCCGGGTAGAGGCCCAGGACCACCGTCAGGGCGCCGAGCGGCGCGAGGGTCAGGATCTCCACGGGCCGCATGTCGGTCAGGTGGTGCCCCAGCCCGGCGAGGAACTCCGAGACCGGCCCGAAGCACATGCGCTGGACCATCCAGAGCAGGTACCCGGCCGCAAGGATCATCACGAACGTGATCGTGACCCCCACCCACGGGTTGAAGGCGAAGGCGCCCTGGAAGACCAGGAACTCCCCGACGAAGCCGGCCAGCCCCGGCAGCCCGACCGACGCGAAGACGAAGAACCCGAAGGCGGCCGAGTAGACCGGGGTGACCGCGCCGAGGCCGCCCATCTTCGCGAGCGTCCGGTCGTGCGTCCGTTCATAGATCACGCCGACCAGGAGGAAGAGCGCGCCCGTGATCAGGCCGTGGTTGACCATCTGGAGGATCGCGCCCTGGAGTCCCTGCTGCTGGAAGATGAAGATCCCCAGGGTCACGAAGCCCATGTGGCTGACCGAGCTGTAGGCGATCAGCTTCTTGAGGTCCGGCTGGACGAGGGCGACGATCGCCCCGTAGATGATCGCGATGACGGAAAGCACGATCAGGAGCGGCGCGAAGACGTGCGCGCCGTGCGGGAAGAGCGGGATCGCGAACCGGATGAAGCCATAGGCGCCCAGCTTGAGCAGGACGCCCGCCAGGATCACCGAGCCCGCGGTCGGCGCCTCCACGTGCGCGTCGGGGAGCCAGGTGTGGAAGGGGAACATCGGCACCTTGATCGCGAAGGCGAGCGCGAACGCGGCGAACGCGAAGAGCTGGAACGTGCCGTCGAAGCCCGCTCCGGCCAGCTTCTCCAGGTCGAACGCGCCGACCCACGAGCCGGTCGCCGCCTGGAACGTGAACGCGGTGGCGAGGATCGCCACGAGCATCAGGAGCGACCCGACGAGCGTGTACAGGACGAACTTGATCGTGGCGTAGATCCGGTTCGCGCCGCCCCAGATCCCGATGATCAGGTACATCGGGACCAGCACGACTTCCCAGAAGATGTAGAACAGGAAGAGGTCCAGGGCCAGGAAGACGCCGAGCATCCCGACCTCGAGGATCAGGAAGGAGATCATGTACTCCTTCACCCGCTCCCGGATCGGCGAGAAGCTCGCCAGGATGGAGATCCACGAGAGGGTCGTGGTCAGCACCACGAGCGCCACGGAGAGGCCGTCGGCGCCCACCTTGTACTGGATCCCGAAGAGCGGGATCCAGTCGATCGCCTGCACGAACTGGAAGGACCCCGCCGCGGATGCGACGACGTTCCGTCCCGGGAGGAAGCCGAGGACCAGCCACAGGCTCGCCACCCAGGTCGCCAGGGCGAAGAGCAGGGCGGTCCCGCGGATCGCGCCGAGGTTGCGCCGCGGGATCAGCGCGATCACGAGGGCGCCGACGAGCGGCAGGAAGATGATCAGGCTCAGGATCGGGAAGGAGGAGATGTCCACGGGCGTTCCCCCTACCTGGCCGCGATGACGAGGTAGGAGCCGGCCATGATGATCAGGCCGATGGCGATGCCGAGCGCGTAGTTCTGGACGTGGCCGGTCTGGATCCGGCGCAGCCCGCCCCCGGCGTCCACGGTGATCCGTCCGACCGCGTTGACCGTGCCGTCGACGACGGTCCGATCGAACCACCAGAGCGCGTTCGCCACTCGCCCGCCGATCACCATGAACAGGAGGTGGTTGAGGTCGTCGAACCACCACTTGTTGAGCGACGCCCGGTAGAGGAAGCGGGTTGCCCCCGACGACGCCGTGATCGCCTCCACCGTCTGGCGGCGCCCGCTGCGGCGGAAGAACCCGAAGAGCCAGATCCCGACGACCAGCCCGATCGTGGCAACCGCCACGCTGGCAAGGATGAGCGCCCCGTCGATCCCGAACAGCGCGAACGGCTCCGCCGTGCGGCCGAGCGTCTCCTCCGCGCCGGCGAAGACCGGGTGCAGCCAGCGCGTGATCATCGAGTCGCCGAACGGCAGGCCCAGCGCGAGGCCCAGCAGCATGGACGGGATCGCCAGCAGGATCAGCGGCAGCGTCATCGTCCAGGTGGACTCGTGGATCTTCGGCTCGACCGCCGGGTCGACGTGGCTCTCGCCGTAGAAGGTCTTGCCCATGAGGCGCCACATGTAGAACGCCGTCATGCCCGCCACGAGGATTCCGACCGCCCAGACCCAGCCGAAGTTGAGCTTGAACGCCTCGCCCAGGATCTCGTCCTTGGAGAAGAAGCCGGCGAACGGCGGGATGCCCGCGATCGCGATCGTGCCGACCAGCATCGTCGCGTGGGTGATCGGGATCCTCCGCCAGAGGGCGCCCATCTTGTTCATGTCCTGCTCGTCGTGGACCGAGTGGATCACGGAGCCGGACCCCAGGAAGAGCAGGCCCTTGAAGAATCCGTGGGCCATCAGGTGGAAGATCGCGGCCACGTAGGCGCCCACGCCGAGCGCCGCGAACATGTAGCCGAGCTGGCTCAGCGTCGAGTAGGCCAGGACGCGCTTGATGTCCGTCTGGGTGAACGCGATCGAGGCGGCCAGGATGGCCGTGAAGATGCCGATCGCCGCCACGACCACCATCGCCTCCGGAACGTGGCTGAAGATCGGGTTCGTCCGCGCGACCAGGTAGACCCCGGCGTTGACCATGGTCGCCGCGTGGATCAGGGCCGAGACCGGGGTCGGGCCCTCCATCGCGTCGGGCAGCCAGACGTGCAGCGGGAACTGGGCGCTCTTGCCGACGGCGCCGCAGAAGATCAGGAGCGCGATCGCGAGGATCGTCCCGTGGTCGAGCCCGGCGATCCGGTCGAACGCCTCGCGCATGTTCAGCGTGCCGGTGGAGGCCCAGATGAGCATGATCCCGAGCGCGAAGCCGACGTCGCCGACGCGGTTGACGATGAAGGCCTTCTTGGCCGCCAGCGCGGCCGAGCGCCGCGGGTACCAGAACCCGATCAGCAGGTAGCTCGAGAGACCGACCAGCTCCCAGCCCGCGAAGACCGTCAGGAAGCTGTCCGAGAGGACCAGCAGCAGCATGCTGAACATGAACAGGTTCAGGTAGGCGAAGAAGCGCCAGCGGCCCGGATCGTGGGCCATGTACCCGACCGAGTAGAGGTGGACGATCAGCCCGATCGTGGTCACGACGATGAGCAGGCAGGCCGTCAGCTGGTCGACGAAGAACCCGACGTCCACGGTAAACGTGCCGGCGGAGATCCAGTGCCAGAGCGTGATTCCCGCCCCGTTCTCGCCGAAGCCGCCGGTGAGCGCCTGGTAGACGACCGCCATGCTCAGCAGCCAGGTCGCCGTGACGCCGAGGAGCGGCAGCACGAACGCCGGCCGCCCGATCCGCCGCCCGAAGAACGCCGTGAAGACGAACCCGGCGAGCGGGATGGCCGGGATCAGCGGGACGAGGTTGATCAGGCTGTTGGGCGTCTCTCCACCCGCCGCCACGGCAGCGAGCACGCTCGGGGTGATGGATGCGAACACGGAGGCGGCTCGGTCTCTT
>JADGQH010000341.1 GCA_017881985.1 Chloroflexota bacterium
GCTGTGAGCATCGCGGTGCCGCCGGCATCGCCGCCGGCGACACAGTCGAGGTGGACGTCGAGCTCGACACCGAGGCGCGCACCGTCGAGGTGCCCGACGACCTCGCGGCGGCGCTCATCACGTCACCGACCGCGACGACCGCGTGGGCCGCGCTCTCCTACAGCCACCAGCGCCAGCACGTGCTGGCGATCGAGGACGCCAAGACGCCGGAGACCCGCGCCCGCCGCGTCGCCGCCGCCCTCGCGGCCCTGACCCCCTGACGCCCTGCCACCCCCACCCCTGTGACGCGCAACGTCCGAGCATGTGTGACGTAGAGGTCCCACTTGCTCGGACGTTGCCCGCCTGATCGACGCAACGTCCGAGCATGCGTGAGGTAGAGGTCTCACTTGTTCGGACGTTGCGGGGGAGGCGGGGGGTCAGGCGGGGACCGGGCAGGCCACGCCCGTGGAGTTGACCGGGCAGTAGCCGTGCGGGTTCTTGTCGAGGTACTGCTGGTGGTACCCCTCGGCGAAGAAGAACGGCCCGGCGGGCGCGATCTCAGTCGTGATGGGACCGAACCCGGCGGCCGTCAGCTGCTCCTGGTACATCGCGCGGGCTGCCTCGGCGCGCGCCAGCTCGTCGGCGTCGGCGACGTAGATCGCGGACCGGTACTGGGTGCCCCGGTCGTTGCCCTGGCGCATTCCCTGCGTTGGGTCGTGCGCCTCCCAGAACGCGCGGAGGAGCGCTTCGAAGGAAACGCGTTCCGGGTCGTAGGCCACCCGGACCACCTCGGCGTGACCGGTCCGGCCGGAGCAGACCTCTTCGTAGGTCGGGTTGGGCGTGACGCCGCCGGCATATCCCACCGCGGTGGTCACGACGCCGGGGATCGACCAGAAGCCCTTCTCGGCGCCCCAGAAACAGCCCATCGCGAAGGTGACCGTCCGGGTGCCAGCCGGCCAGGGCCCATCGATCGGCGTCCCGAGCACGGTATGGCGTCCGGGCGCCAGGATTGGCTCGACCCGGCCGGGCAGCGCGTCGGCAGGCGAGGGGAGCTGCGACTTGGCAGGATCGGTGAACAGGAAGTCGAGGATGCCCATGGGAACTCCGAGTTGCGGGGACGTCTGTGCCGGATCGTACCCCAGGTGACGTGACGGCCCGATGACGGAGGGCAGGGCAGGCCCCGGGGATGAACCGCCTGGGATCAGGCCGATGGGGCCGTCGCGGGCAGGTGCGCTCCGCCACCCACCGGGGACGAAGGGTCGGCGACGCTTCGGAGCAGGCGCACCGCGAGGATGGCACCGACCGCGCTGGCGACCAGGAAGCCGATGACCGGGCCGACGAGCTCGGCGGGCGTGAACGAGATCCCGGACCAGAGCTGCGCGATCGTCATGGATGTCAACGCCGGCCCGAGCATCAGGGTGATGATCAGGATCGGCGCCGCGACGAGGTACCCGGCGGGTTCGCGCCGGAGGAGCAGAACGCCTGCGGCGAGCGACGCCGGCATCACGACGCCGAGATCCAGGACCCACGTGACCACGGTCGTGTACGTATCGAGGAACGGTGGTGGCGCGGCGGACACGAGCGCAGCGACTGCGGGGACGAGCCAGACGACCACGAACACGCCCGTGAGCACGAAGAGGAAGGCAGCCGTCGCGCGGCGCGGGAACCCGTCGGCGATGCGGGCGTCGAGCACCGTCGCGTCGATCGCGCGCACGGTGAGCACGAGGCCGGCGAGGCTGCAGCCGAGGAGCGCGACGTAGACCAGGAAGAGCTCGTTGTACGCGGCGCCGAGCGCGAGCGACGCGGAGTTGTAAAGGAAGAAGGCGAGCGCGCCCAGAAGCAGCAGCCCGCCGCGGAGCGAGCCTCGCCGATAGCCCACGATGCCGACGCCGAGGAGCGGCACGCCGACGACGAGCGTCACGAGGTCGACCCCACGGAAGCCCGCGGCCGTGATCAGGTTGTCGAAGCGGTACAGGCCATGCCCGTAGATCAGCACGGCGTCGCCGTGGATCGAGGCTATCCTCCACGCGGCTCCCGATCCGTCCCACAGAAGGCCCACGCCGGCCGCGGTGCCGCCAAGGAGCGCCACGGCCGTGGAGAGCAGGATGACCATCTTGTCGACGCGCACGAATGCCTCCAGGACCCGCGGGGCAGGCGATGCGCGAATCGTTCCGGCGGAGCGCCTGTGCGGACAGCCCCGTCCGGCCCGTCGCCGTGGTCCGAATGTCAACGATCGCGTCGGGTTCCCGCCCGGCGCTCAGTCGCCGAGGCAGGTCCCCACGTGGCGTGCCGCGATGACCCAGCCGTGATCCGGCGGGACCGGCTTGCGCCGCCCGGCGACGTCCTTGATCGGGACGGGTTCGGTCCCGTCGGCGCGGGCGGCGACCATCACGCCGAAGTGGCCTGCCTTGACCAGGTCCGCCGCGGCGCTCCCGAGCCGGGTCGCCAGCAGCCGGTCGACGCCGGAGGGCGTCCCGCCCCGCTGGACGTAGCCAAGGATCGACACGCGAGACTCCAGGCCGGTGAGCGCCTCGAGCTCGGCGGCAAGCCGGAGCGTGTTCCCGGCGTGCTGGGCGTCGAGGGCGGCCAGCTCGGCCTTCACGGCAGCGCGTTCGGCAGGAGTCTTGGTGGCCGCCAGACGCTCCTCCACGGAGCGGAGCATCGCGGCATCCTCGACGCTGCGCGCGCCCTCGGCGACGGCCACGATGCTGAAGTTCGTGCCGCTCCGGCTGCGCCGCCGGATCGCCTCCGCGATGTTCTCGACGCGATACGGGATCTCCGGGATGAGGATCACGTC
>JADGQH010000342.1 GCA_017881985.1 Chloroflexota bacterium
CGTGCTCCGCCTGCTCGATCGGCGGCCGGCGGCGCGGGTTGCGGTCGCCGCCGCAATTGGGATCGCCTTCGTGCTCATCCGGGTGGCCGTCGGCGGCCAGGCGCTGTCGGCGATTGGGCCCGGTCCCCTGCCCGCGGGAGACGGACCGTGGACGGTCCGCGTCGAGACCATCGCGGCGCCGCGGGACGGGACCCAGCGATTCGTCGGCGGTCTGGATGACGGCGCGGGGCTTCGCGTCGACATCACCGCCCCGCGCTACCCGCCCGTGCGGGCTGGCGATCGAGTCGAGGTCCGCGGCGCGCTGCGGGCTCCGCCCGAGGGTCCGTACGGCGCCTACCTTTCCCGGACGGGCGTGGCAGCGACCCTCGTCACGCGCTCCATACGATCCCTGGACGCCCCCGCGGACGCGGACCGGGTCGTCCAGGGGATCCGCGCAGGTGCCGGGGACGCGCTCGCGCGGGCGCTCCCGGAACCCGCGGCCGGGCTGGCGGCCGGCATCCTGATCGGCCTTCGGGAGCGAGTCGATCGTGAGCTCGCGGCGGACTTCACGACGACCGGCCTCTCGCACGTGGTCGCGATCTCCGGCTGGAACATCGCGCTCGTCGCAGGCCTCGTGGCTGCGTTCCTGGCGACGTGGCCACGGCGCCGACGCGCCGTCGCGACCGTCGGCGCGATCGCGCTCTACACGATCCTGGCGGGCGCCTCCGCGTCGGTGCTCCGTGCCGCCGTGATGGCGGGCGTCGCACTGCTTGCGCGCGAGACGGGACGCCCGGGAACGGCTGCTCGGGCCCTCGCCTGGGCCGTGGTGATCCTGCTCGCGGTGAACCCGGGGACGGTGACCGACGCCGGGTTCCAGCTGTCCGCGGCCGCCACCGCGGGACTGCTCGCGTGGGGCACGCCGCTGGCCGCCCGCCTCCGCGCCAGACTGCCGTGGCTGCCCGGCTTCATCGTCGAAGGGCTCGCCGTGTCGCTGGCGGCGCAGGCCGCGACGCTCCCGATCGTGCTCCTCTCGTTCGGCCGGCTGGCCCCGCTGTCGCCGCTCCTCAACCTCGTGGTGGTGCCGCTCGTGCCGCTCGCGATGGCGACCGGGACGCTCGCCATGGTCGGCGGCGTCGCGACGGGGGTTGGCGCACCGGCGGTCGTCGCCACGCTGCTGGGCCTGCCGGGCGCCCTGGTGATCGGGCTGCTCGTCATGATCGTGCAGACGGCCGCGGATCTCCCGTTCGCCGGCGTGACCCTCGAGCCGGCGGCGGGGGCGGCCCTCGGAGGGCTGGCGGCGGCATCGCTCGTGGCCGTCGCGGCCCGGCGCCGGATCGCGCGAGCCCTCGGGCCGCGCCGTCGGACGCCGAGGCTGGGACGAGCGGGGCGACCCGCCGTGGCCGGCCGCCCGACTGGACCGGGGCAACGCGGACCCAGCTCGTTGCGCTCGGATCGCGGCGTCCGCCTGCTGGCGACGCTCCTCGCCCTGGTCGTCGCCCTCGCAACGGTCGCGGCGGCCTCGCGACCGGACGGTCGCCTGCATGTCGTGGCGCTCGACGTCGGACAGGGCGACGCGATCCTCGTCGAGACGCCCGCGGGTGGGCGGCTGCTCGTCGACGGCGGCCCGGACCCGGACCGGCTGCTCGTGGCACTTGACGAACGGATCCCGCCGTGGGATCGCCGCGTCGACCTCGTCGTCGTGACCCACCCGCACGAGGACCACGTGGGCGGCCTCGCGCTGCTTGTCGAGCGATACCGGGTCACGCAGGTGCTCGAACCGGGGATGGCGGGGCCCGGTCCCGGGTATGCCGCGCTCGAGGCGGCGCTCGTCAGCCGGAACCAGCCGAGCGGGCGCCTGGCGGCGGGCGATCGGTTCGCCCTCGACGACGTCCGCTTCCAGGTGCTCTGGCCGGATCGGACCGCGGTGCCGCGAGAGCCACCCGACACCGGCAGCGGGATCAACAACGTCTCGATCGTGCTGCTCGGATCGTTCGGCGAGCAGCGGTTCCTCCTCACCGGCGACGCCGAGGAGGGAATCGATCCGATCCTCGTGGCCCGCGGGCTTCCGCCGGTCGACCTGCTGAAGGTGGCCCACCACGGGAGCCGTACCGCGACGTCGGACGCGCTTCTCGCCGTGACCCGGCCCGCCGTGGCGCTCGTCTCGGTCGGCGCGAAGAACACCTTCGGGCATCCTGCGCCGGGCACGCTCGCCCGGCTCGCAGCGCACGGAGTCACGACCTACCGTACGGATCTCGAGGGAAGCCTGGACGCGGCCCTCGACGGGCACACGCTCAGCATCCGAACCGACCGGGAGCGTGCGCCATCGCCGGCGCCGTCGGCCAGTGCCGACCGGGCACGGTCCCCGGGCGACCCGCCGCCGCCGGGAACTCCCGGGACCGGTCTCGCCGTCCCGTATGATCGGGCCGATGTCCATTCCCGGGCGGGTCGATGCCGCCGCCCTCGTCCTCTCGCTCGAGCCACCGGCGTGGCATCTTCGGCACGTCCGGGCGGTCGCCGAGGTCGCAGGCTGGCTCGCGTTCCGCTCGGTCGCCGCCGGGCATTCTGTGGACCGGGCGCTCGTGGAGGCCGCGGCCATCCTCCATGACGTCGACAAGGCGCTCCCCGCGGACGACCCGGTCAGGGCCCTTCGCCACGGGATGGGCGGGGCGGCCTGGCTGGCAGCCCGGGGGTACGGCGAGCTCACCGACGCCGTCGCAAATCACCCGGTGACGCGCCTCAGCGCGCCGGATGCGGACGCGTGGCTCGATCGGGCGAGCGCGGAGGAGCTGCTCGTCG